>DASTRU010000001.1:0-15381 GCA_035761045.1 Burkholderiaceae bacterium
TTTCGCGCGAGAACATCAAAAAGCGCATGGCCGTCGTGTTGGTTGAAAAAGGCAAGGGCGAAGTCATCACCGCGCCGGTCATTCAAAGCGAACTCGGCGCGCGCTTTCAAATCTCGGGCGCGATGTCGAGCCAAGAAGCCAGCGAGCTTGCCTTGCTGCTACGCGCGGGTGCCTTGGCCGCGCCGATGGAAATCATCGAGGAGCGCACGATCGGCCCAAGCCTTGGCGCCGACAATATCGAAGCGGGCTTTCATTCGGTGCTTGGCGGCTTCATCGCGATCGCTCTTTTCATGGTGGTCTACTACGTTGTCTTTGGTTTAGTCTCGGTCATCGCGCTTGCGACCAACCTGATGCTGCTCGTTGGCCTGTTGTCGCTGTTGCAAGCTACGTTGACCTTGCCCGGCATCGCCGCGATCGCGCTCACGCTTGGCATGGCGATCGACGCCAACGTGTTGATCAACGAACGCATCCGCGAGGAATTGCGTGCCGGCTTGAGCGCCCAGCAAGCCATCGCCGCCGGTTACGACCGCGCTTGGGCAACGATCCTCGACTCCAACGTAACGACGCTCATCGCGGGCGTTGCCTTGTTGGTGTTTGGTACCGGCCCGGTGCGCGGCTTCGCCGTCGTGCATTGCTTGGGCATTTTGACGTCGATGTTCTCGGCGATCTTGGTCAGCCGCGCGCTTGTCAATTTGATTTACGGCCGACGCAAGAAGCTGCAAAAGTTAGCCATTGGCACCGTATGGCGCCCTGACCTCGCCGCCAAACCCGCTAAATAATTAGGAAACACGCGCCATGGAATTTTTCCGGATCAAACGCGACATTCCGTTCATGCGGCATGCGCTGGTGTTCAACGTCATCAGCTTCGTGACCTTCATCGCCGCCGTCGTCTTCATCGCCGTGCGCGGCTTTCATTTCTCGATTGAATTTACCGGCGGCACGCTCATGGAAGTGAGTTATCCGCAGGCGGTCGAGATTCAAAACGTGCGCAAGGCGGTGGAAAAACTCGGCTACGCCGAGGCGCAGGTCCAAAACTTTGGCACCGCGCGCGACGTGTTGATTCGCCTGCCGTTACGGCGTGGCGACGCGGCGAATCAAAACATCACCTCGCAACAAAGCGAACAAGTGCTCAACGCCTTGCGCGCCGAAGCGCCCAACGTCGAGCTGCGTCGCGTTGAATTCGTCGGTCCACAAGTGGGCCGCGAGCTGTTCGAGCATGGCGCGCTCGCCTTGCTCGTGGTGATCATCGGCATCGGCATTTATCTAGCGCTACGTTTCGAATGGAAGTTCGCGGTCGCGGCGCTCATCGCCAACTTGCATGACGTCGTCATCATCCTGGGCTTCTTCGCCGCGTTTCAATGGGAGTTTTCGTTACCGGTATTGGCGGCCGTGCTCGCGGTGCTGGGCTATTCGGTCAACGAATCGGTCATCATCGCCGACCGGATCCGCGAAAACTTCCGCAAGATGCGCAAGGCGTCGGTCGATGAGGTCATTGATAACGCGATCACCTCGACGATTAGCCGCACGATCATCACCCACGGCACGACGGAAACCATGGTGCTCGCGATGCTGTTGTTTGGCGGACCGACGCTGTTTTACTTCGCGCTTGCGCTGACGATCGGCATTTTGTTCGGCATTTATTCCTCCGTGCTGGTGATGGCGCCATTGACGAAATGGTTTGGCATCAAGCGCGAAGACCTTATCAAGCCCGTACGCAAGGACGAAACGAGCGTCGTCGAACCCTAATGCGCGAACGATTGGTGCGATCGCTATTCATGGCGATCGCCGCCCTCGTCCTACTCTGCGGCACTGCTTGCACGCGCGGCGCGGGCGGTGCCGCCGCCGAGCTTCGCGAACTCAAAGCCTGCCGTCTGCCCGGCGTGGAGCGCGAGGCACGCTGCGGCGAGGTGGAAGTCCCCGAAAATCCCGATCGCCCCGAAGGGCGCCAGTTACGCATCGCATTCACCGTCGTACCAGCCACGGCCGCGCATAAATCAAACGACGCGGTGTTGGTACTGGCGGGCGGCCCTGGGCAATCGGCGATTGCGAGCGCGCGGCAAATCTGGCCTTTGTTCGATGAACTGAGCGCGCGTCGCGACATCGTGTTTGTCGACCAACGCGGCACTGGGCGGTCCAATGGATTGAATTGCCAAGGCGGCGATCGCCGGCCTACCTTGGGGGAATCGGCCGACTCGCAACGCGAGCGTGATCGCCTCGCGCGTTGCCGCGATCGATTAACGGAACGTGCCGACCTCGCGCAGTACGCGACCTGGATCGCGGTGCGCGATTTCGACCGCGTGCGCGAACGACTCGGCTACGAGCGCATCAATCTTTGGGGCGGTTCCTACGGCACGCGGGCGGCCCTCGAATACGCGCGCCAATTTCCAACCCGTGTTCGTACCCTCGTGCTCGATGGCGTGGCGCCCGCCGACATGGTGCTGCCCGTGAGTTTCGCGGTGGATGCCGACGCGGCATTCACCAAGCTGGCCGACGCTTGCCGAACCGATGCGGCGTGCGCCCGCCAAACACCCGACTTGCTCGCCAGCATCGACGCCCTCCTCGCCCGCGAAGGCGCGAACGCGCGCGTGACCGTGACCGATCCCTACTTCGGCTTGCCGACCACGCTCTCGCTCGACCGCGCGGGCTTGGCGCCCCTGCTGCGCGCGCCGTTGTATGCGCCTTCGCTCGCCGCGGTCTTGCCTTACGCGGTGGAGCAAGCGCGTGCCGGCGATTTAAGCGCGCTCATGGGTCTTGCGACCGCGTTGAGTGAAGTGGTCGAAGGCGAGGAGTTTGGCGAGGGCATGCATTACTCGGTGATCTGCGCCGAGGACATGACGCGGCTCGATTCCCAAGGCCGCGAGGCCGCGATGCGCACGCGTTCGCGTGACGCGTTTATTAGTCATTACGAACAGGTGTGCGCGCAATGGCCCAAACGTCCGGCGCCCAACGCGTTCTTCACCATCCCGAAGGTGGATGCGCCGGTGCTGTTGTTATCGGGCGGATTCGACCCCGCCACGCCGCCTCGCCATGCCGATCGTGTCGCGCGCGCGCTTCCTCGCGCGACGCATGTGGTGGCACCCAACCTCGGGCATCTCGTGAGCCCGCAAGCCTGCGCGAGCGCGTTGGTACGGCGCTTCATTCGCGAGGGCGACGCCAGCGGACTCGACGCGAGCTGCCTGCAGCGCATTCCAGCGCCGTGGTTCTACACGCCGCCCAGGCCGAAGGACGCAGCGCCATGATCGTGGTCGAGGGGTTGACGAAAACCTTCACGCGCGGCCGGCGTGGTTGGCGCGCGAAGCCCGATCGGGTCGATGCGGTGCGCGACTTATCGTTCATCGCGCCCGACGGCGCGATCACCGCGCTGCTCGGTCCCAATGGCGCGGGCAAGACGACGACGCTGCGCATTCTCGCCACGCTCGTGCGCGCCGACGCGGGCCACGCGCGCGTCGGCGCGCACGACGTCGAGCGCAATCCCTTGGACGTACGCGCGGATATTGGCGTGTTGTCCGACGCGCGCGGCTTGTATACGCGCCTGACCGCGCGGGAAAACATCCGTTACTTCGGCGCCTTACGCGGCACGCCGCCGGCGCGGCTCGAACAACGCATTCGCGAGCTTGCGCGGCTTCTCGAATTCGAGCATCTGCTGGATGAACGCACCGAGGGATTTTCAACCGGCGAGCGTTTGAAGGTCGCGCTTGCGCGCACCCTCGTGCACGACCCGCATCACGTGATCCTCGATGAACCGACTAATGGACTCGACGTGTTGTCCACGCGTGCCTTGCGTCGCATGTTGATGCGCCTACGCGACGCGGGTAAGTGCATCGTGTTTTCCTCGCACATCATGCAAGAGGTGGATTTGCTGTGTGATCGCGTCGTCATCGTCGCGCATGGCCGGCACGTGGCGCATGGCGACGTTCCCTCGTTGTTGGCGCAAACCGGCGCGTCGACCCTCGAGGATGCCTTCGTCGCGCTCGCATTTACCTCGCAAAGGCAAGGCGCATGAAGGGCCTGCTCACGGTCATCCGCAAGGAGTTGATCGACGCGTTGCGCGATCGCCGAACGTGGATGGTGGTGTTGATCACCTCGGTGTTGACCGGCCCGGTACTCATGGTGCTGTTGGCCACCACGATCGGCGACCTACGCACGCGCGCCGAGCGTCGCGAAGTCATGGTGCTTAACGCCAACGCCGCGCCACGGTTCGTTAACTTTTTAAAGCGACAAGCCCGCAACGTGGTCGAGCCGCCCGCCGATTACGAAGCCCGCATCCGCGCCGGCCGCTTCGACGACGCGATCATCGTCATCCCCGCCGACTTTAGCGAACGGCTCGCGGCCGGGGGCGTCTTGCGCGTGCCTATCGTGCATGACGCGAATCGATCGCGCAGCACCGCATCGGCCCGCGCGGCCGAAGCCTTGGTGCGCGGGTTTTCCGATGAAATCGCGACGCAACGCTTGCTCGCGCGCGGCGTGGCGCCCGCGCTGCTGTCGCCCGTACGCGTGCAATCGGTCGATTTAGGAGGATCGCGCGGCGCGAACGCGGGCTTGTTGTTTCTCGTGCCCTTCATCGCGATGTTCGCCGCGCTCGCCGGCGCGCTCACCGTCTCGATCGACACGACCTCGGGCGAGCGCGAACGCGGATCGCTTGAACCCTTGCTCATGAACCCCGTGCGGCCCTACACGATCGTGACCGGAAAATGGGTCGTGGCCGGCAGCGCATCGGTCACCACGCTCGCACTGACCTTGGCGAGCTTCGCGGTCGGCGCGCGCTTCATCAACGACGAGGCCTTGGCCGCGGTGTTTCAGTTCGGCTTGATGGAGACTGGCTTGTTCGCGGTCATGCTCGTGCCGCTTTGCTTGCTCATGGCCGCGTTCATGATGCTGACCGCCACGTTCGCGCGTACCTACAAGGAAGCGCAGGCTTACACGAGCTACACGATGACGGGCGTTGCCTTCGTCACCGCCGTGCCGGTCTATCTCGCCTTACCAGATTCGCCTTGGCAATTACTCGTGCCCGCGATGGGACAAAACATGGTGCTCACGCGCGCGCTGCGCGGCGCGCCGGTTGCGTTCACCGACATCGCCTTGCCTGGCCTCATCGCGCTTAGCCTCACGGCGCTATTGATCGTCATTCAAGGTCGGCTGCTACGCAGCGAAAAAATTATTTTCGCCAAGGGATAGCACGATAAAAAACGCCGCGACTCGCGCGGCGTTTCTAAAGCCTTAGTACCAACAACTTAGTCCTTCACGGCTTCGACTTGGATGCGCAACGCCACGTCTTGCTTGAAGCCGTACTTCTTGCCGTAATCGATGCCGAACTCATCGCGCATAAAGGTGCCCGTCGCGTCGGCGCCGCACACTTCGCGCTTGAGCATCGGATGCTGCATGCATTTGAATTGGTTGATCGTGAGCTTGACGGGCTTGGTCACGCCATGCAGCGTGAGTTCGCCTTCCACGGCTTGCGGCATCTCGCCATTGAAATTCGCAAGCTTGCCCTTGTAGGTCGCGATCGGGAATTTAGCCACGTCGAACATCTCCGCGCCTTTTGCGTGGTCGTTCATCTTGTCGTGGCCGAAGTCGATGGACGCGGTATCGATCGTGATGTCGACCGTGCCGGTCTTGCCCGCCTTGTCGTACATCACCTTGCCCGACGACTTATTGAACTTGCCACGCCAAACCGACAAGCCGCCGAAATGATCGGCCTCGAAGCTTGGATACGTATGATTGGGATCGATCGTATAGGTATCGGCCAACGCGGCCGAGGCGGTAAAGGCGGACGCAAGCAAAGCAGCAACAAGACTAAGCTTCATGAGACGTTTTCCTAACGAATGAAGTAAGTAGGTGAGGTAAACACAACACGCGGCACGAGCCACGTTACTTCTTAGTAGTCGCACCCACGGGCGCGACGAGCTTGAACTTGATGATGACCTCATCGGCGACCATGCTCGTGTCCTTCCACTCGCCTTCGCCGATATTGAACGCCAGTCGTTTGATTGGTAAGGCGCCTTCGAAGACCGATGCGCCCGCCTCGGTTTTCATCGTCACCGGCACCTTGACGTCGAGGGTGCGTCCTTTGATCGTGAGTTTGCCGCTTGCATCCAAGCGTCCGTTGCTGGCCGGGCTGATCGCCGTGCTGGTAAACGTCGCCTTCGGATACTTGGCCGCGTCGAACCACTCCTTCTTCAACACCTCTTGGTTATAAAGCGGATCGCCAAGATCGAAACTCGCAACGTCGATATCGACCGTGGCCTTGGCTGTGGCGGTGTTCGCCGGATCGAACGTTAATTGACCCGCGACTTTTTTAAACTTGGCATCGACCGGCACGCCCATTTGCTTGAACGTAATCGTCACGGCGCTTTTACTGGAATCGAGCGTTTGCGCATGAGCGACGTTTAGACCACCACTCACCGCGAACGCCATGAACGAAAGAGCAATAAAACGGGCCATGCGAATATTCTCCACGACTAAATTTTCAACCGCTTAGGCAACATGCGCGCCAGCACTTCGTCGCGGTCCACCCAATGATGTTTTAGCGCCGCCATCACGTGCACCACGAGCACGCCAGCCAACATCCACGCCAGTACCTCGTGCGCTTCCTTAAGCACGCCTTTGAGTTCGGGATTCGGGTCCATCAACACCGGCAACGGCAATACGCCTAAATACACGATCGGAAAGCCCGCCGCGAGGCTATAAAAATAACCGGTGAGCGGAATCGCGAACATCAGCACATACAACGCAATATGCGATAGATGCGCGCTCGCGCGCTGCCATGCGGGCATCGTCATCGGCAAGGGCGGCGGCGCGTGAAACACGCGCCATAACAAGCGTACGCAAACCAATCCAAAAATCGTCACGCCCATCCACTTATGCCAGTTGAAATACTTAAGCTTCGTTGGCGTGATGCCAGGGATGTCGACCATGGTGATGCCGAGCCAAAAATTACCGATGATCAATAGCGCAACAACCCAATGCAGCCATTGAGCCGTCGCGGTGTAGCGCGCCGATGCGGCTTCGATTCGCGTCATTCCCACTCCCCTTAGCCTATTCCCACATTAATGAGATGGCGCCGCGCAAACGCGTGCCTAAGAGCGCGTGGCATGCGGGTTAGTTCCACGCACCGTGTCGCCGCTCGTGTGGCGCGGCACGTGCGATGATGGCACGGCAATAAAAATATTTTTTCTCCTTCCTATCCATCACGTCATGCAAACCTCCTTTGCCTTATCAAGAGCCAGTCTTCCAATCGATATACCAGGCAGTCATGAACGGTCGCACGCGGGTCCGTCGCGCTTTTCACGTCGCGGCGATGCGAATGACTTAGTCGTTGGAACGTCACGACCGCGCCAATCGCTCAATATTAGTAAGAACGAGCTCGCCGATCTCATCGCTCGCAATTTGTCGCCCGACGTACTTGCCAGCGAGCTTCAACGCTTAATTACTTCCAATTTAGGCCGTCTTACCGCCGATGGGCGAGCCTTTACAAGCACGATGGCGCCGTGCGCTGTGTGGAACGCGCTATCGCACTGTCCTTACCTGACCCATCTCACGATTGATTTGCGCTTTAATGACCGCCACACGATCGAGACGGCGCTTCGCCACCTGCCGCAATACGATCCGTTTAGGAATATCGAGCATTACGAGCTGAAGATTGATCAGTACCCGGCGAATAACCCGCACATACTCGATCGCATTAGCCAATCGTCGTTTAAGCAATTGCGAGTCAGCCGCGCACGGTTGGACGACACGGCACTTGAAACCTTTGGCGCCATGCCAAAACTTGAAGCACTCGACATTTATGAAAACCCAGAAGTTGGATCGCGCGGAATCAAAGCCTTGGTCGAGGCGCAACACGGAACGGGCTCGCGCCGTCAACACCTCAAGCAGCTCAAGCTCTCGCGCGCCGACGATGCCATGCTAGAGCAAGTCAGCGCGCTCAAATCGCTCGAACGGCTCGAACTAAGTTTTAGCCTTTGCACGAGCGAGGGTATGCGTAAGCTTGGCGCGATGCGCACGCTCAAATCGCTCTCGATCGAGTCGTCGCCACTCGGGCCTGGCGGCGCGGCGCCATTGGCCACCAGCGCAAGTTTGCAAGAGTTAAGTATTCACGGCTGCGACATCGACGAACGCGATATCGCCGCGTTGTTGGAATCCAAAACCTTGACGTCGCTTCGCGTGAATGGCGAGGACGTATTGCGGCCCGCCGCGCGCCGTTTGTCGAGCGTGATTTAAGGTTTTCGTAACACCTTTGCGCCGTCGCTTGCGTAAGTTATGCAAGCGGCGGTATCGCGCGCGCCAAGCTGGCGGCTTGGCCGGTGTAGTTGGACGGCGTGAGATCCAACAACCGCGACTTGGCGTCTTCGGGAATGACTAATCCACGAATGAATTCACGCATGAGCGTCGCATCGATGGCGCGGCCGCGCGTGAGTTCCTTCAATTGCTCGTACGGATTCGGAACACCGTAGCGGCGCATTACGGTTTGCACGGCCTCGGCGAGCACTTCCCACGCGGCATCCAAATCCTCCGCGAGCTTTTGCGGATTGGCTTCGAGCTTATCCAACCCACGCATGAGGCTTTCCAGCGCCAACACCGTATAGCCTAAGGCCACGCCCATATTGCGTAGAACGGTGGAATCCGTCAGGTCGCGCTGCCAACGCGAAATCGGCAGCTTCTCCGCGAGATGTCGAAGCACGGCATTCGCGAGTCCTAGGTTGCCTTCGGAATTTTCAAAATCGATTGGGTTGACCTTATGCGGCATGGTCGAGCTTCCAATCTCGCCCGCCTTTAGTTTTTGCTTGAAGTAGCCAAGCGAGATGTAGCCCCATACATCGCGATCCAGATCGATCAAGATCGTATTCGCCCGCGCGATGGCGTCGAACAACTCGGCCATGTAATCGTGCGGTTCGATTTGAATGGTGTAGGGGTTGAACACCAGGCCGAGCGATTCGACGACGCGACGCGAAAACGCTTGCCAATCCACCTGCGGGTAAGCCGCCAAATGCGCGTTGTAGTTACCCACCGCGCCGTTCATCTTGCCGAGTAATTCCACCTGCTCGATGCGCGTGATGGCGCGCGCGAGACGGGCCGCCACGTTGGCGATTTCCTTACCCAAGGTGGTGGGGCTCGCGGTTTGCCCATGCGTGCGCGACAGCATCGGCAACTCGGCATGCGCATGCGCGATCGCGACAAGCTTCGCATGCACGCGCTTGAAGGCCGGCAGCAACACTTCGTCGCGCGCGCCGCGCAACATGAGGCCATGCGAAGTGTTGTTGATGTCTTCGCTCGTGCATGCGAAATGAATGAATTCCGCCGCGCGTTCAAGCGTCGCGTCGCCCTTGATGCGCTCCTTCAAGAAATACTCGACCGCCTTCACGTCGTGATTCGTGACGGCCTCGATCTCTTTAATGCGGGCCGCGTCCGTCACTGAAAATTCAGCGGCGATGCGTTCAAGCGTGGCGCGAGCTTGCGGCGTGAACGGCGGCAGCTCGGGCAGCCCTAATTCCGACAATGCGAGCAACCATGTGATCTCGACGCGAACACGGCTTTTCATGAACGCCGCTTCCGACATCCATGCTTGCAAGGCGCGAGTCTTCGTCGCGTAACGCCCATCCAATGGCGAGAGCGCGAGCAAGGCATGAACGGGGTCGGCCACGGCCGCGGCGAAGGAGGCGGAATCAGACATGAGGAGGGACCGCGGCCACTAGGCTTGCCGCTTGCGGAGGACGAAAAAACGGCCCGCAGTTTAGCACCGGCCTCGCGTGCGCCGACCGAGCGCGGCCTGCCCGGCTTGTATACTCCGCCCGCATTTTTTCGACCATTGCTATGAAGCTCATCGGCTCCGACACGTCGCCCTACGTCCGCAAAGTACGGATCGTATTGGCCGAGAAAAAACTCGATCACCGCTACGAACTTGAAAACGTATGGTCGGCCGACACCACTATTCAGCAATTCAATCCACTGGGTAAGGTGCCGTGCTTGGTGATGGAAGACGGCGGCGCGGTATTCGATTCGCGCGTAATCGTTGAATACCTCGATGGCATTAGCCCCAATGCGCGTTTGATTCCGCCTAATGGCCGTCCGCGCACCGAAGTCAAAACATGGGAAGCATTGGCCGATGGCGTGTGCGACGCCGCGATCGCGATTCGTTTGGAATCGCAACGCGCGGCCGAGAAGCAAGACGACGCGGTCATCGCGCGTCAACGCGGCAAGATCGATTCCGCGCTCGCCGCGCTCTCGCATGGTTTGGCGGACAAAGCGTTTTGCACCGGTCTCGCTTTTACCTTGGCCGACATCGCGACGGGGTGCGCCCTCGGGTACCTCGACTTTCGCTTTCCCGATATCGATTGGCGATCGCGCCATTCAAACCTTGACCGCTTGTACGAAAAATTGACCAAGCGGCCAAGCTTTATCGATACCGCGCCGCGCGCCTAACCACGGTCTTGCACATGCGGCGCGAAGCACTCATCGACGCGCTGCGAGCCTATGCACTCCTGGGCGTGTTCGTCGTCAACGCGTTGTGCTACGTGTATGCGTTCGAAGGTTCGACCTTAGGTCGCGCGTTGCCGCCGGATAGTCAAGCGGCGCTATGGGTTCACATCGTCACGGGTAGCTTGTTTCAAGCCAAGAGTTATCCGCTACTCGCCTTCTTGGTTGGCTATAGCCTTGCGATGACCCTGCGCGGCGCGCAGCGAAGCGGCGTGAGTCTCGCAAGCGCCTTGGAGCAACGCCACCAACGCACGTCGCGACAACTCGCGCTCGGCGTCGTGCATGGCACCTTCTTGTATTACGGCGACATCCTGACGAATTACGCATTGCTTAGTTTCGTGCTGCTGAGGCTTGCGCGGCGTCGCGTGATGACGATCGTGCGCTTCACCGCGGGGCTCGCGATCGTTCTCGTGGCCCTGCTTGCATTGCAATTCACGTCGCATCAAAACATCGGATATGTCTCAAGCAATGGCGCCATCACCCAAGTTTCCACTTTGAACGAATGGTGGCGACTCAACGCGGCCGCGTATTTCGCGCAACTCACGGGCGTCGTGTTCTTGGTGCCTTGGTTGTTGCTGCCCGCGTCCTTGGGATTAATCGCGGGCCGGCTGCGGTGGCTCGAACGTCCTCGCAGGTGGGCCGCGCAATGGCGCCGCGTCGCGCGCGTGGCGTTGCCAATCGGCGCATTAGCGTCGATCGCGCACGGCGTGAGCGCGAGCCTCGCGAGCGCACGAAGCGGCGGATTCGCGATGACGAATGCCGAACCGTTTCTCGTCGTCATCGGCATGGTCTTCGACGCTGGGCTGCTTGGCTTGGCCGCGCTCGCTTATCACGAGGGACGGGGGCGCGGCATCGCTGCATGGCTTGCGCCCGCTGGACGCATGAGTCTTTCGCTGTATATCGCGGCGTCGATGACGATGCTGTTGTTGTTCGCCGGTCCCACGCTCAACCTCGCGCCGCGACTCGGCTCGATCGGGCTGTTTGGTTTTGGCGTTGGGTTTTGGGTGTTGTCGATTCTTATCGCACGCGCATGGCAACGCGGCGGCCGACGCGGCCCGTTCGAGGCATGGATGGCACGCTAACGATGGCCACGCGCCTCAACGCACGATGAAACCACCGCCTAAACAAACATCGCCGTCGTACAGCACGGCTGATTGACCAGGCGTGACCGCCCATTGCGGTTGATCGAACGTCAGTATGAAACGGTTGTCGCTCGTCTCAAGACGGCATGGCGCATCGGCTTGGCGATAACGGGTCTTGGCCGCATACGCGCCAGGCGTGGGTGGCGTACCCGAAATCCAATGCGCTTGATCCGCCTCGAGCCGCGAAGATTGCAGCGCCGGATGATCGTGCCCTTGCACGACGATCAAGGTGTTCGTCGCCACGTCCTTACCCGCGACATACCAAGGCTCGCCCGACCCCTCGCGACTGCCGCCCAGCCCCAACCCCTGGCGTTGCCCGAGCGTGTAAAAACTAAGTCCGACATGCTCGCCCACCGTGCGTCCGTCGGGCGTCACCATCGGCCCTTTTTGATAGGCCAAATAACGATTGAGAAATTCGCGAAACGGCCGCTCACCGATGAAGCAAATGCCCGTTGAATCCTTCTTGCGCGCATTGGGCAAGCCGATGCGCGTGGCGATCTCGCGCACTTCCTTCTTCGTAATCTCGCCTAAGGGAAACAAGGTTTTCGCGAGTTGCGCTTGGGTAAGCCGATGCAAGAAGTAACTTTGGTCCTTCGTGGCATCGAGCGCCTTCAATAACTCGAACCGCCGCGTGCCGGCCGACGCGTCCTCGCATTCACGCACGCGCGCGTAATGCCCGGTCGCGATGCGCTCGGCGCCCATGCGCACCGCATGGTCGAGAAACGCCTTGAACTTAATCTCGGCGTTGCACAACACATCGGGGTTCGGCGTGCGGCCCGCTTGGTATTCGCGCAGGAATTCGGCGAAGACGCGGTCTTTGTATTCGGCGCTGAAATTAACGGCTTCGATATCGATGCCGATCACGTCGGCGACCGACACCGCGTCGAGCAAATCTTGGCGGGTGCTGCAGTACTCGTCATCGTCGTCGTCCTCCCAGTTCTTCATGAACAGGCCAACGACGTCATAGCCTTGTTGTTTCAACAACCAGGCGGTGACCGAGGAATCCACGCCGCCGGACATGCCGACGACCACGCGTGGCGTACTCACCCGCGCAACACCGAGGCGTCGGCGTACAAGGCCGACAACGGCAAACGCTGGCCCGCGAGGTAATCGTCGATGCAACGCATGACGAGCGGCGAGCGATGAAGATGCTGGCAGGCGCGGACTTCGTCGAGCGTCATCCACACCGCGCGCAAGATGCCGACGTCCAAGGCGCGCGTGGGATCGTGGCCCGATACCGTGCCGGTGAAGGCAAAGCGCAGGTACGTCACGTCCTCGCCGGTACGCGTGGAGGTGTAGCGGCTCATGTACGCGCCGAGCCATCCGTTGGGCACGAAGGTGTAGGCGGTTTCCTCGAGCGTTTCACGGATCGCGGCGTTCACCAACGATTCGCCGGGATCGAGATGGCCGGCCGGATTGTTGAAGAGAACGCCATCGCTGGTTTCTTCTTCGACAAGTAAAAAACGGTCGTCTTGGTGTACGACGGCCGCAACGGTTACGCTGGGTTTCCAGATGGACATCCGCGGATTTTAGCCCGCCGGCCCATTGACCCCGGGTAAGCCCCTATCCCTTGATGTAGAGTTGCCCCCGCACGCAGACATTCAAGGGTTCGCATCAAGACGACCCCTCCATCGAGGATTTCCCATGAAGATCGGTATTCCGGCCGAAACGCGCGCGGGCGAGACGCGCGTGGCCGCCACTCCCGAGACCGTTAAGAAGCTTGTTGCGCTCAAGCACGACATCGTCGTGCAATCGGGCGCGGGACAAGCGGCGGGTCAACCTGACGATGCCTACAGCGCCGCGGGCGCACGTATCGTCGACGCGCAAGAAGCACTCGGCGCCGAACTGGTACTCAAGGTTCGCGCGCCGAGCGCAAGTGAGTTAGGCGCGATGAAGCGCGGCGCCGCGCTCGTTGGCATGCTCGAACCGTTCAATAACGAAGGCTTGGCCGCGATGGCGTCGGCGGGCTTGACCGCCTTCTCGCTCGAAGCCGCGCCACGCACCACGCGCGCGCAAAGCATGGACGTGCTGTCCTCGCAGGCCAACATCGCTGGCTACAAGGCGGTGCTGCTAGCCGCTGGCGTGTACGGCCGCATGATGCCGATGATGATGACCGCCGCCGGCACCGTGAAAGCCGCGCGGGTGTTGATCCTCGGCGCGGGCGTCGCGGGCTTGCAAGCGATCGCCACCGCCAAGCGCTTGGGCGCGGTTGTCGAAGCATCGGACGTGCGCCCCGCGGTGAAGGAACAAATCGAATCGCTCGGCGCCAAGTTCGTCGACGTACCGTTCGAGACCGACGAGGAACGCGAAGCCGCGCAAGGCTCGGGCGGTTACGCCAAGCCGATGCCGCCGTCGTGGATGCAACGCCAAGCCGCCGCGGTGGCCGAGCGCATGAAACAAGCCGATATCGTCATCACCACCGCGCTCATTCCGGGGCGCAAGGCACCGGTGCTCGTGACCGAAGCGATGGTGCAATCGATGAAGCCAGGCTCGGTCGTGCTCGACATGGCGGTCGAGCAAGGCGGCAATTGCGCGGTCAGCGAACTTGGCAAGGTCGTCGTCAAGCACGGCGTGCATATCGTCGGCATTCCTAATTTGCCAGCCACCGTGCCGGGCGACGCGTCGGCGCTGTACGCGCGCAACGTGCTCGACTTCTTAAAACTCGTGCTCGATAAGGAAGGCCACTTCACGGTCAACCGCGAGGACGACATCGTCGCCGCATGCCTGATGTGCATGAACGGCGAACAGATCCGTAAGAACGCCTAAGGCTTTAGGACATCCGCGATGGAAACCGTTAATCCCACCATCATCAACCTCATCATCTTCGTGCTCGCGATCTACGTGGGCTACCACGTCGTGTGGAACGTCACGCCCGCGCTGCATACGCCGCTCATGGCGGTAACCAACGCGATCTCGGCCATCATCATCGTGGGCGCCATGCTCGCGGCGGCGCTGACCGAAACCGGGCTTGGCAAAACCATGGGCGTGCTGGCCGTGGCGCTGGCCGCGGTAAATGTCTTCGGCGGCTTCCTCGTCACGCGCCGAATGCTCGAAATGTTCAAGAAGAAGGAGCCCAAGGCCGGCTCCGCCAAGCACTAAGGGGCGCGCGATGAATCTCAGTCTTAATGTCGTCGTGCTGTTGTACTTAGTCGCGTCGGTCTTCTTCATTCAAGCGCTCAAGGGCTTGTCGCATCCGGCGACGTCGCGGCGTGGCAATGCCTTTGGCATGACGGGCATGGCGATCGCCGTGCTAACCACGATCGCGCTCGTCTACAAACTCGCGCCCGAAATCGCGACGATGGGCCTGGGCTACGTGCTCGCCGGTCTCGTGCTCGGCGGTGGCGCGGGCGCCATCATGGCCAAGCGCGTCGAGATGACCAAGATGCCCGAGCTCGTGGCCTTCATGCACAGCATGATTGGTTTATCCGCCGTGTTCATCGCGATCGCTTGCGTGGCCGAGCCATGGGCGTTCGGCATCGTCGGCAAGGGCGATTTGATTCCGATGGGCAACCGTATCGAACTTGCGATCGGCACCTTCGTTGGCGCGATCACGTTCTCGGGCTCGGTCATCGCGTTTGGCAAGTTGTCGGGCAAGTACAAATTCCGCTTGTTCCAAGGCGCGCCGGTGGTCTTCAAGGGCCAGCACCTGCTCAACCTCGTGCTCGCGATCGCGATGGTGTTGTACGCCGCGTGGTTCGTGCTCGATCAAGGCTGGGTGTCGTTCCTCGTGATGCTCGCGATCGCCTTCGTGCTGGGCGTGTTGATC
>DASTRU010000002.1:0-26376 GCA_035761045.1 Burkholderiaceae bacterium
TCAGAAGGTAAACAAGAAGATGTATCGGGCGGGTGTGTGCTCGATTCTCTCGCAGCTCGCGCGTGAAGATCGCTTACGTGTCGTTAATGAGTTTGCGATCGATGCCCCAAAGACCAAGTTGTTGGCGGAAAAACTAAAAAGTTATGGTCTTGAGCACGTGCTAATTGTTACCGACAGCGTCGATGAAAATCTTTATCTCGCGTCTCGTAACTTGATGAACGTGGCCGTGGTCGAAGCGCGTCACGCTGATCCATTGTCGTTGGTTCATTACCGCAATGTAGTGTTCACCAAGGCTGCGATCGCTCAAATGCAGGAGATGCTGGCATGAGCGCAGTTATTCGTAAGTTTTCTGAAGAGCGCTTGCTTAAAGTATTGCTCGCGCCAGTGATCTCCGAAAAGGCCACATCGGTTGCGGACAAGCACGAGCAGGTCGTGTTCCGGGTGATGCGCGATGCGACCAAACCTGAAATTCGCGCTGCCGTAGAGAAATTGTTCAACGTTGAAGTCGAGTCGGTTCAGGTGGTCAACATTAAAGGCAAGGTCAAGCGCTTCGGGCGTACGATCGGTCGTCGTGATCATGCGAAGAAAGCATATGTGTGCTTGAAGCCTGGTCAGGAAATTAACTTCCAAGATCAGGCGCCCGGCGCCGTTGGGGGCTGAGCATCATGGCACTCGTTAAAGTAAAACCAACTTCCCCTGGCCGTCGCGCCGTGGTGAAGGTCGTGAATAAAGAGTTGTACAAAGGCCGTCCTGTTGCTTCGCTGATCGAACCGCAATCGAAAACGGCTGGACGTAACAACAACGGACACATTACGACTCGACACAGAGGTGGTGGGCACCGTCAGCACTATCGCTTAATTGACTTTAAGCGCAATAAGGATGGCATTCCCGCGAAGGTAGAGCGTCTTGAATACGACCCGAACCGCAGCGCGAATATTGCGTTGTTGTGCTACGCGGATGGTGAGCGTCGTTACATCATTGCTCCCAAGGGTATTGAAGTGGGACAGCAGGTGTTAAGCGGTTCCGAGGCGCCTATTAAAGCCGGTAATGCTTTACCGATTCGGAACATTCCCGTTGGCACCACGATTCACTGCATTGAAATGCTTCCCGGCAAAGGCGCTCAGTTGGCCCGTTCAGCGGGAACGGCCGTGCAACTGCTGGCGCGTGAGGGTGCATATGCGCAGTTGCGTTTACGTTCCGGTGAGATCCGGAAAGTCCACGTTGAGTGTCGTGCAACGATTGGCGAGGTGGGTAACGGCGAGCACAGTCTTCGCTCAATCGGTAAGGCTGGTGCCAATCGTTGGCGCGGTCAGCGTCCGACGGTGCGTGGTATCGCCATGAACCCGGTCGACCATCCGCACGGGGGGCGTACTAATGGCGGTGGCCATCCGGTGTCGCCGTGGGGTACGCCAACCAAGGGTTATAAAACTCGTCGTAACAAGCGTACGAGCACGTTTATCGTGCAGCGTAGGAAGAAGTAATCGGACGGGATTGGAGAGTTATATATGGCACGTTCCATTAAGAAGGGCCCGTTCGTTGATGCCCACCTGGTGAAGAAGGTGGATACCGCGCGGGCCTCTAACGATAAGCGTCCGATTAAGACTTGGTCGCGTCGATCGACCATCATGCCGGACTTCGTGGGGCTCACGATCGCGGTTCACAACGGCCGTCAACATGTGCCTGTCTATGTTTCCGAAAACATGGTCGGTCACAAGCTTGGCGAGTTTGCCTTGACCCGTACGTTCAAGGGTCACGCGGCGGACAAAAAAGCGAAGAAGTAAGGAGCGCATGGATATGGAAACCCGAGCGATACTTCGCGATGTGCATTTGTCGGAGCAAAAAGGCCGACTGGTGGCTGATCAAATTCGCGGTCTTAAAGTCGACAAAGCACTTAACGTTCTGACTTTTAGCCCAAAAAAAGCGGCTGTCATTATTCGTAAAGTTCTTGAGTCGGCAATTGCTAATGCCGAGCACAACGACGGAGCCGATATTGACGAGCTGAAAGTCAAAACCAGTAGTGTTGAGCAGGCGACTCCTCTCAAACGTTTTACGGCGCGTGCGAAAGGGCGAGGCAATCGCATTCTTAAACGTACCTGCCACATTTTCATTACGGTTGGTAATTAACGGCCGGAAGGATTGATATGGGACAGAAAATTCATCCGACCGGCTTTCGGCTTGCGGTCACTCGCAATTGGTCGTCGCGCTGGTATGCGGACAATAAAGATTACGCAAGCATGCTCGGCGCCGACATTCAAGTACGTGAGTATTTGAAGAAGCGCTTGAAAAATGCTTCCGTGTCGCGCGTGCTGATTGAGCGTCCAGCCAAGAATGCGCGCATTACGATTTTTAGCTCTCGCCCTGGCGTTGTAATTGGCAAGAAGGGTGAGGATATTGAGAACTTGAAAGTAGAGCTGCAGCGTCTGCTCAATGTTCCGGTGCATGTGAACATCGAGGAGGTGCGGAAGCCCGAGATTGACGCGCAATTGATTGCGGCGTCTATTGCTCAGCAGCTTGAAAAGCGCATCATGTTCCGCCGTGCTATGAAACGTGCGATGCAAAACGCGATGCGACTTGGCGCACAAGGTATCAAGATCATGTCATCTGGTCGGCTAAACGGTGCAGAGATTGCGCGTACCGAGTGGTACCGCGAAGGCCGTGTGCCGCTTCACACCTTACGTGCGGACATTGATTACGGGTTCGAAGAGGCGAGCACGACCTACGGCAGAATCGGCATCCGCGTTTGGGTTTACAAGGGCGAAATGCTTGCCAGCGGCGAAGCGCCTACCGTTGTGGAGACTGAGGAGGAGAAGCGCCCTCGTCGTAATGCCCGCCCTGGTGCGGCTCGTGACGGTAAGCCCGCAGGCCGCGGGCGAGGTCAACGCCGCAGTGACGGTGCTGGTGCCACAACTGGTGTAGAAGATGCGAAGCCTGCGGAAGCTGCCGACGCAGTCAAGCCCGCAAGTCCCGCCGCAGTTAAGCGAGTGCGAAAACCTAACGACTCGACAAAACCTGCGGATAAGGGTGAAGGAGAATAAACATGCTGCAACCCGCACGCAGAAAGTATCGCAAGGAACAGAAGGGGCGGAATAAGGGTATTGCGACTCGTGGCGCAAACGTCTCATTCGGCGAATTTGGACTCAAGGCCACGGCGCGCGGTCGTTTGACTGCGCGTCAAATCGAAGCTGCGCGTCGTGCGATGACTCGTCACATCAAACGTGGCGGTCGTATTTGGATTCGCATATTCCCTGACAAGCCCATTTCCCAGAAACCAGCCGAGGTTCGAATGGGTAACGGTAAAGGCAATCCTGAGTATTACGTTGCCGAGATCACCCCGGGTAAAGTGTTGTACGAGATGGACGGGGTGGATGAGTCCCTCGCGCGCGAAGCCTTCCGATTGGCTGCCGCGAAGCTCCCGTTGTCGACCACGTTTGTGACTCGGCACGTCGGTGCGTGAGATCCATTACTTGTGAGGAGTAAAGAACATGAAAGCGTCTGAGCTTCGTGCTCTGGATGTCCCAGCACTGAAAAAAGAGCTAGGTGACTTATTGAAGGCCCATTTTGGTCTGCGTATGCAAAAAGCAACGCAGCAGCTCGTTAACACAAGTCAACTGGGCAAGGTGCGTCGGGATATTGCACGGGTGAAAACCGTGCTTACACAAAAGCAGGCAGTGAAATGAGTGAAACCAAAACCAAGCTGCAGCGTGTGTTAGTCGGGCGCGTTGTAAGCGACAAGATGCAAAAGACCGTCACGGTGTTAATCGAGCGTCGAGTTAAGCACGAGTTGTACGGTAAGTTCGTTACCAAGTCGGCGAAATACCATGCGCATGATGAGGCTGGCGAATGCAAGATTGGCGATACCGTTGAAATAGCGGAGTCTCGACCGCTATCGAAGACAAAGGCTTGGGTCGTGACTAAGCGAGTTTCTACGGCACCACAAATTTAGTAGTTGATTGTTTGATTTGGCCGAGTTTTTGATGTCATAATGCTCGGCTTTCGCAGAACTCCTGCTTGCTGGTCTGAAGTGGGGGCCGCCCAGGTGAAGAGCTTTTAAAAAGGTCTTCGACGGGACCAAGACTGACCGAGCAGCTTCTCGTTTGGCTCGGCTTAAGTTGGGATAAAACCATGATTCAAATGCAGTCGACCTTAGAGGTCGCTGACAACACTGGTGCGCGTACCGTTATGTGCATCAAAGTGCTTGGTGGGTCAAAGCGCCGGTATGCCGGCATCGGTGACGTCATCAAGGTCAGCATCAAAGAAGCAACACCGCGGGGCCGTGTCAAAAAAGGCGAGGTCTATAACGCCGTGGTTGTTCGCACCGCGAAGGGCGTGCGTCGTAACGACGGTTCCTTGGTTAAGTTCGACGGAAATGCGGCGGTGTTGTTGAATAACAAGCTTGAGCCGATCGGCACTCGGATATTTGGGCCTGTTACCCGTGAGTTACGCACGGAGCGATTTATGAAAATCGTTTCGCTCGCGCCCGAGGTCCTGTGAGAGGTTATTTATGAACAAGATCCGTAAGGGTGACGAGGTTGTTGTTATTGCCGGAAAAGACAAGGGTAAGCGTGGTGTGGTGCTTTCTCGCGAGTCGGAAGAGCGCGTAATTGTCGAGGGAATCAACATCGCCAAAAAACACGTTCGCCCTAACCCAATGAAGGGTGTTCAGGGCGGGATTGTCGATAAGGCAATGCCTATACACATTTCTAACGTGTCGTTGTTCGACGCCAAGACAGGCAAGCCTTCGAGAGTTGGCATTCGTGTTGAGGATGGCAAGAAGGTTCGCTTTCTAAAGTCATCTGGCGAAACGCTAAAAGCCTGACTAAGCATTGGAGAGTTGGAATCATGGCCAGGCTGCAAGAATTTTATAAAGAGAAGGTTGTTCCCGAGTTGAAGGCGAAGTTCGGGTACCAATCAGTTATGGAAGTTCCGCGCATCACAAAAATCACTCTTAATATGGGTCTTGGTGAAGCCGTAGCTGACAAGAAGGTAATCGAGCACGCGACGAGTGATCTGGTGAAAATCGCCGGTCAAAAGCCTGTAGTGACTAAAGCTCGTAAGGCGATCGCGGGTTTCAAAATCCGCCAAGGCTATCCAATCGGTGCGATGGTTACGCTACGGGGCACTCGGATGTACGAGTTTCTAGATCGTTTTGTCACCATAGCTTTGCCACGAGTGCGTGATTTTCGCGGCATTTCAGGTCGGGCATTTGACGGTCGAGGTAATTACAACGTCGGCGTAAAAGAGCAAATTATCTTTCCGGAAATTGAGTACGAGAAGGTGGATGCCGTTCGAGGGCTCAATATTAGTATCACCACCACCGCAAAGAGTGACGATGAGGCCAAGGCGTTGCTTGCTGCGTTCAAGTTCCCGTTCAAGAGCTGAAGGGGCTAGATCAGATGGCAAAGCTTTCGTTAATAAACCGCGATCTCAAGCGTCTTAAGCTCGCTGAGAAGTATGCGAAAAAACGCGAGTCGCTTAAGGCGATTATCGGCGACAACTCTCGCTCCGAGGAAGAGCGTTACACCGCTCGGCTTGAGCTGCAGCAGCTGCCGCGAAACTCCAATCCCACGCGGCAACGCAATCGCTGTGCTGTCACTGGACGTCCTCGCGGTAACTATCGGAAATTTGGGCTCTCACGTAATAAATTGCGTGAGGCGGTCATGCGCGGCGAGGTGCCGGGTATGGTCAAGGCGAGCTGGTAAGGCGTGGTGGAGAACCGTTATGAGTATGAGTGACCCCATCGCCGATATGCTGACTCGCATTCGCAATGGTCAGCAAGTCGAGCGTGAGTTTGTTGAGATGCCGGCATCCAAATTAAAGGTGTCGATTGCGCAAGTGCTTAAAGACGAAGGCTATATCGACGGATTCAATGTCGAGGAGAATGCCGGTAAGTCTACCTTGCGCGTGCAGTTGAAGTACTACGCTGGACGTCCTGTTATAGACCGCTTGGAGCGGGTGTCTAAGCCGGGTCTTCGTATTTACAAAGGGCGCGATCAAATTCCGCAAGTCATGAACGGCTTGGGTGTGGCCATAGTGTCTACCAGCAAGGGCGTAATGACTGACCGCAAGGCTCGCGCTTCTGGAATGGGCGGCGAAGTGTTGTGCTACGTCGCCTAAGCGAGAGGAAACGACATGTCACGAGTCGGTAAAGCGCCGATTGTTATTCCCCAAGGCGCGGAAATTAGCATCAATGATGATGCGATCACCGTCAAAGGTCCAAAGGGCACGTTGACGCAGAAGCGTCATAGTCTGGTTGGGGTCCGAGTCGAAAACGGGCAAATCCTGTTTTCGGTGGTGGGTGAAAGCAGAGAGGCTGATGCGATGTCCGGCACCATGCGAGCGTTGGTCGCAAACATGGTGAATGGCGTCACCAGGGGCTTCGAGAAGAAATTGACTCTGGTTGGGGTCGGATACAAGGCGGCCGTTCAAGGTGACACGCTAAATCTTTCTCTGGGCTTCTCGCATCCTGTTTTATTCAAGCTTCCGGCGGGTGTTAAGGCGGAAACGCCTCAACCTACGGAAATCCTAATCAAGGGTGCGGATAAGCAGGTGGTTGGTGAGATCGCAGCGAAGGTTAGGGCAAAGCGCCCTCCGGAGCCTTACAAAGGCAAGGGAGTTCGTTATGCCGATGAGCGTGTGGTGCTTAAGGAAACTAAGAAGAAGTAACCGGGAGCCGTAAATGCTGACTAAAAAAGAATCCCGGCTGCGCCGTGCTCGTCAAACGCGCGCAAAGATTGCCGAGTTGAGGGTTAACCGTTTAACGGTTCATCGTACGAACACTCACATTTATGCCGCTGTGTTGTCGCCCGACAGCAAAGTGCTTGCCACTGCATCCACGGTGGAGAGCGATCTGCGCAAGCAGGTAAACGGCAATGGCGGCAACATCGCTGCTGCGGTGCTGGTTGGTAAGCGTGTCGCGGAGAAGGCGGTTGCTGCTGGCGTGACGGAGGTTGCCTTTGATCGTTCGGGTTTTCGTTATCACGGGCGTGTCAAAGCTCTTGCGGATGCCGCGCGCGAAGCCGGTCTGAAGTTCTAAGGAATAAGCCATGGCGAAAGTACAAGCGAAAGCAGTCGGCACTGAAGAGCGCGATGATGGGATGCGCGAGAAGATGATCGCTGTTAACCGCGTAACGAAGGTGGTTAAGGGTGGACGTATTCTCGGCTTCGCCGCGTTAACGGTGGTGGGCGATGGCGACGGCCGCATTGGAATGGGTAAGGGTAAGGCGCGTGAGGTGCCGGTAGCCGTTCAAAAAGCGATGGAAGAAGCACGCCGTAAGATGTTTAAGGTGTCTCTTAAAGGCGGCACGTTGCAACATACGGTGGTCGGCAAGCATGGTGCGTCCACCGTGTTGATGTCACCGGCAAAAGACGGTACGGGCATCATCGCCGGTGGTCCTATGCGAGCGATTTTCGATGTGCTTGGCGTGACGAATGTTGTCGCTAAATCGATTGGTTCAACCAATCCGTACAACATGGTTCGTGCAACGCTTGACGGTTTGCAAAAGATGAGCACGCCGGCTGAAATTGCCGCTAAGCGTGGCCTCACAGTTGAGCAGATCCTGGGATAAGCGATGGCTGATAAGAAGATAAAGGTAACACTCGTGCGTAGCGTCATTGGTACGCGCCAATCGCATCGGGATACGGTGCTTGGATTGGGTTTAAGGCGAATTAGGCAAACGCGCGAACTTGAAGACACACCCGCTGTGCGCGGCATGATTAACAAAGTCTCGTACTTGCTCAAAGTCGAGTAAGGGTCGAACAATGAAACTCAACGATCTTAAGCCGGCTGAGGGAAGTAAGCACGCCAAACGTCGCGTTGGTCGCGGTATCGGTTCCGGACTTGGTAAAACCGCGGGTCGTGGCCATAAAGGCCAAAAGTCTCGTTCAGGTGGTTTTCACAAGGTTGGCTTCGAAGGCGGTCAGATGCCATTGCAGCGTCGTCTGCCAAAGCGGGGTTTTAAGTCTTTGACGAAGCCGTTTAACGCGGAAGTACGCTTGGGCGATTTGAATAGCTTGCCTATCGACGAAATCGATGTGTTAGCTCTTAAGCAGGCTGGACTGGTGTCGCAACTTGCCGAGACCGTTAAGGTGATCAAGACAGGCGATTTGTCGAGAAAAATAACGTTGCGTGGCATTGGGGCGACAGCGGGTGCGAAGGCAGCCATTGAAGCCGCTGGCGGGTCATTAGTTTAAAAAGTGGAATGGTCGATATGTTTAAAACAGTCGACCGAAATTAAAGGAACGTTTGGTGGCAACAGCTTCTGCGGCACAGAAAGGGCGGTTTGGCGATTTAAAGCGCCGAATCGTCTTCCTGTTGCTGGCGCTGGTGGTCTATCGGATCGGTGCGCACATTCCAGTGCCTGGAATTGATCCTGTTCAGATTCAGCAGTTGTTCGGCAAGGGCGGCATCCTAGACATGTTCAACATGTTTTCGGGTGGTGCTTTGTCGCGCTTTACCGTTTTCGCGCTAGGAATCATGCCGTACATTTCGGCGTCGATCATCATGCAGCTTGCTACCGTCATCTCTCCTCAGCTTGAAAACATCAAGAAAGAGGGGGAAGCAGGGCGCCGCAAAATTACGAAATACACGCGCTATTTCACAGTGTTGCTCGCGCTGTTTCAAGCGCTCGGTATTTCAATCGCGCTTGAATCTCAGCAAGGGCTGGTGCTTGACCCAGGGCTAATGTTTCGGTTCACGACAGTGGTTTCGTTGGTCACCGGAACAATGTTTTTAATGTGGTTGGGCGAGCAAATCACGGAGCGTGGCTTAGGGAACGGTATTTCAATCATCATCTTTGCGGGGATTGCAGCGGGTTTACCCAATGCGTTAGTCAGTTCTTTCGATTTGGTCCGTAACGGTTCGGTGGGGCCAATTGCTGCAATCCTTATCGTAGCTCTCATCGTGTTAGTGACGATGTTTGTCGTGTTCGTGGAGCGTGGTCAGCGAAAGATCGTAGTCAACTATGCGAAGCGCCAAGTTGGCAATCGTGTGTATGGTGGTCAGAGCTCTCACTTACCGCTTAAGTTGAATATGGCGGGGGTAATCCCGCCGATTTTCGCGTCGTCCATTATTTTGTTTCCCGCGACGATTACGAGCTGGTTTAGTTCGGGTGAGTCGATGCGTTGGTTGCGAGACATCGCCTCAACATTGACGCCGGGGCAGCCAATTTATGTATTGTTGTATGCGGTTGCCATCGTATTTTTCTGCTTCTTTTACACGGCGCTCGTATTTAATAGTAGAGAAACCGCGGACAACTTGAAGAAGTCCGGTGCTTTTGTTCCGGGAATTCGGCCTGGCGATCAGACCGCCCGCTATATCGACAAGATTTTGATGCGTCTCACGTTGGCAGGGGCGGTCTACATAACCGCCGTATGCTTGCTGCCTGAGTTTTTGATTCTCTGGAAAAACGTACCGTTCTATTTTGGCGGAACGTCGTTGCTCATTATCGTCGTCGTCACCATGGACTTCATGTCGCAGGTGCAGGCTTACGTGATGTCTCATCAGTACGAGAGCTTGCTCAAGAAGTCGAACTTTAAGGGTGGTTTGCCAATGCGCTGAAGAGCGCAGGACGCATAGAAAAGAACATGGCGAAAGACGATTCCATTCAGATGCAGGGCGAGGTGCTTGAAAACCTTCCCAATGCGATGTTTCGCGTCAAGCTCGAAAATGGGCACGTCGTGCTAGGTCATATATCCGGAAAAATGCGCATGCATTACATCCGGATATTGCCGGGCGACAAGGTGACAGTCGAAATGACCCCATATGACTTATCGCGAGCACGAATCGTGTTCCGCGCGAAGTAATTAGTATTTAAGAACTAGGAGCCCCTCATGAAAGTGCTCGCGTCCGTGAAGCGGCTCTGCCGCAATTGCAAGATCATCAAACGTAACGGTGTTGTGCGTGTCATCTGTGTTGATCCGCGACACAAACAGCGTCAGGGCTGATTGACCCTGTTAGTCCCGAAGGAAACGAACCATGGCACGTATTGCCGGCGTCAATATCCCAAATCATCAGCACACCGAAGTTGGCCTGACCGCGATTTACGGTATCGGGCGTCAACGCGCACGCGACATCTGCACTGCGGCGGGCGTCCCCTTGTCGAAAAAGGTTAAAGACCTTTCCGACGCGGAGCTTGAAAAGCTGCGTGACGAGATCGGTAAGTTCACAGTTGAAGGCGATCTACGTCGTGAGATCTCGATTTCAATCAAGCGCTTGATGGATCTCGGTTGTTATCGCGGCGTGAGGCATAAGCGTGGCCTGCCCGTCCGTGGTCAACGTACGCGCACGAATGCACGTACGCGTAAAGGACCGAAGAAGGCTCCGCAGTCGCTTAAGAAGTGATTATTTGAAGGACATTAGGAATGGCGAAAGCTCCCACTGCGCAGGCCGCATCGCAGCGCGTACGTAAAAAAGTCCGTAAGAATGTCGCGGACGGTATTGCGCATGTGCATGCATCGTTTAACAACACGATCATCACGATCACTGATCGTCAAGGTAACGCTCTTTCTTGGGCGACCTCTGGGGGTCAGGGGTTTAAAGGATCTCGCAAGTCAACTCCGTTTGCCGCCCAGGTGGCAGCGGAGGCGGCTGGTCGAGTCGCGATGGAATGCGGAATTAAAAACCTTGAGGTTCGTATCAAGGGTCCAGGCCCTGGACGCGAGTCGGCGGTTCGCGCGCTAAATGCGCTCGGCATCAAGATCACGCTGATCGCCGACATCACGCCCGTACCTCATAACGGTTGCCGGCCCCCTAAGCGGCGTCGGATCTAACGGGTTGTAAGAAACTTGTTTTATCGGTGAAGTTAAGGGCGCGGCGTCGTGAATTGAGCGCGCCCTTTTCATTGCTCGGTGCTCTTAAAACCAAGAACCGGCCGAGCTGACACGGAGTACATATGGTGTGTACAGCCGTGAATACTTGAATAAGGATGAGACGTGGCACGTTATATCGGACCTAAATGCAAGCTCTCGCGCCGCGAGGGAACGGATTTATTTTTGAAGTCGGCGCGCCGGTCGCTCGACTCCAAGTGCAAGCTCGACAGCAAGCCTGGCCAACACGGCCGTGTCTCGGGCATGCGTACTTCAGATTTTGGCAAGCAATTGCGCGAAAAGCAGAAAGTGAAGCGGATGTATGGCGTGCTTGAGCGCCAGTTCCGTCGTTACTTCGAAGAGGCCGAGCGTCGCAAGGGCAACACCGGTGAAACATTAATCGCCATGCTTGAATGCCGGCTCGATAACGTCGTCTATCGCATGGGATTTGGCTCTACTCGTGCGGAAGCGCGTCAACTTGTGAGCCATTGCGCGATCACGGTTAATGGCCGCACCGTCAATATTCCTTCGATGCAAGTGAAGCCGGGCGACGTGGTGAGCTTGCGTGAGAAGGCGAAGAAGCAAGCTCGTATTCAAGAAGCGTTGACGCTTGCCGAAACCAATGGTTTTCCGAGCTGGGTCTCCGTGGACAAGAATAAGTTTGAAGGCACTTACAAGACCGTGCCTGACCGTTCGGAAGTTGCGCAAGACATCAACGAGTCGCTCATCGTTGAGTTGTACTCGCGCTAATTTTTAGTCGTTTACCGGGACTTAGACGTCCCATCCCTGCTGCCCTTGCATCCTGGATCTCGAGGCGGCATTCAGCCTTATCGGTGTAACGAACCGAGGGTATTGAAGAAAGGAAAGTTCAATGCAAACCGCATTTTTAAAGCCGAAGGCGATCGAAGTCGAAGCCGCCGGAGCCAATTCAGCGAAAGTCGTGATGGAGCCGTTTGAACGCGGCTACGGTCACACCCTGGGCAATGCGTTGCGCCGTGTGTTGTTGTCATCGATGGTGGGTTTTGCGCCTACCGAAGTATCGATCGCTGGCGTAGTGCATGAATATTCGACGATCGATGGCATGCAGGAAGACGTGGTTGACTTGTTGCTCAACCTTAAGGGTGTGACGTTCAAACTGCACAATCGCGACGAAGCGATCGTGACGATTAAGAAAGATCAGCCGGGTCCAGTCACCGCCGCCGACATCGATGTTTCGCATGATGTTGAAATCATCAATCCTGATCACGTCATCGCTCATTTAAATGTGGGTGGCAAGCTCGACATGCAGATCAAGGTCGAGAAGGGCCGTGGTTACGTTCCAGGAAACGTGCGTAACTTCGCCGATGAGCACAAGCAAATTGGTCGCATCGTGCTCGATGCGTCGTTCTCGCCGGTACGCAAGGTTGCCTACACTGTGGAGTCGGCGCGCGTGGAGCAACGTACCGATCTCGACAAGCTAGTGATGCATATCGAGACCAACGGCGTCATCACGCCGGAAGAAGCGATCCGTCAATCGGCGCGTATTTTGGTTGAGCAACTGTCTGTGTTTGCTTCGCTTGAAGGCATCCCAGAGTTGTCGGATAGCCCAGTGCGCGCACCGACGATCGATCCGTTGTTGCTACGTCCGGTCGACGATTTGGAGTTGACGGTGCGCTCGGCCAACTGTTTGAAGGCCGAGAACATTTATTACATCGGTGACTTGATTCAACGTACCGAAAACGAGTTGCTGAAGACGCCGAATCTGGGTCGCAAGTCGTTGAACGAAATCAAGGAAGTGTTGGCGTCGCGTGGTCTGTCGCTCGGCATGAAGATCGACAGCTGGCCGCCAGTGGGTTTAGAGAAGTAAGCAGTCGGGAGCGCGAAAGCGCTGTTTATTGAAGATAAAGAGGTGGGTGAACTTTGAGGACTCATCGTCCCGGTGCCCGCCGACAACACGAGCCCACGCGCGAGAGCACCTACGTGGGACGACTTAAAGGAAATCATCATGCGTCATGGACACGGTTTACGTAAGCTCAACCGCACCTCAAGTCATCGCCTTGCGATGTTTCGCAACATGGCGAATTCGCTGATCGCTCACGAAGCCATCAAAACGACGCTGCCGAAAGCGAAGGATTTGCGCAAGTTCGTCGAGCCGCTTATCACGCTGGGCAAAAAGCCGTCGTTGGCTAATCGCCGTCTCGCGTTTGACCGTCTGCGTGATCGTGATTCCGTCGTTAAGATTTTCAACGAGTTGGGTCCGCGCTATGCCAGCCGCCCGGGCGGATATCTGCGAATTTTGAAAATGGGTTTTCGCGTGGGCGACAACGCGCCGATGGCTTATATCGAGCTGGTGGACCGCCCCGGACCCGTGGCCGAGCAGCCGTCCGAAGGCGACGAGGCTTAATGGAACACCTGCGGCTATCGCGGGTCTTAGGTGTGTTGCATAAAGCCGGGTTCGCCCGGCTTTTCTTCATTTAGGGGGATCGATGCTTCGCACGCTCGACATCTTGCGGCCTGATAACAGCGGCCAATGCGCCACCACGCAAAGTGCGTGGGCACGTGTCCCGGAGTCGCCTACGCCCGAACGGCGCGCCGAGCTCAAATCGCGCATCAAGCATTTGTTGGCGCAGCAAGGCGCGGTGCTCGTCGCGCATTACTACGTCGATCCCGATTTGCAGGACCTCGCCGACGAGACGGGAGGATGCGTTTCGGATTCTCTTGAGATGGCGCGCTTCGGACGTGACCATGACGCGAAAACCTTGGTTGTTGCCGGGGTGCGCTTCATGGGCGAAACAGCGAAGATTTTGAGCCCGAATAAGCGCGTGTTGATGCCCGATCTCGATGCCACATGCTCGCTTGATTTAGGCTGTCCTCCCGAAGCGTTCGCCGAGTTTTGCGATGCGCATCCCGACCGTGAAGTCGTGGTGTATGCGAACACCAGCGCCGCGGTGAAAGCACGTGCGGATTGGATGGTGACGTCGAGCATCGCCTTGCGCATCGTTGGGCATTTGCATTCGCAAGGTCGGAAAATTCTGTGGGCGCCGGATAAGCATTTAGGTCGCTGGGTGCAAGAACAAACCGGCGCCGACATGCTGATGTGGAACGGCGCCTGCATCGTGCACGACGAGTTCAAGGGACTGGAGCTAGAGCTTCTCAAGCGTGAGCACCCGAACGCGAAGGTGCTCGCGCACCCCGAATCGCCAGAAGCCGTTCTCGCGCTCGCGGACGTGATTGGCTCGACCTCCCAAATGATTACCGCCGCGCGTTCGCTCGATGCCCGCGAGTTCATCGTCGCGACCGACAATGGCTTGCTGCACAAGATGCGACAAGCCGCGCCCGATCGCGTGTTTATTGAAGCGCCCACGGCTGGCAAATCAGCGACGTGCAAGAGTTGCGCGCATTGCCCGTGGATGGCGATGAACGGTTTGGAAAACCTCGCACGCGTGCTTGAGACCGGCGCGAACGAGATTCAAGTGGACGCGGAAATTGGCCGCCGCGCGCGCGTGTGCATCGACCGTATGCTCGACTTCGCCGCTCGCGAGAAGGCCGCGTTGAATACGCCGTGGCAACAAGGCGCGGGACCGGCATGAGCGCGAACCGAATGACCGAAAGCGACGATGCAACACATCCATCGATCGCGAAATTCGAATCCGAGATTCCCGGGTTATCGAAAGCACTTACCGCGAACGTTGCCACCGCTTTGAGCGAAGACGTGGGCACCTGTGACTGGACCGCGCAACTCATCGCGCCGACCAAACGCGTGCAAGCGCGGGTATTGGTCCGCGAGGCGGCCGTGCTGTGCGGCGCGCCCTGGTTCGAGCGCGTGGTGCAAACGCTTGATCCAAGCGCGCGTATCGCGTGGCACCACGGCGAGGGCGACCCACTTAACGCCAACGCCACGGTATGCACCATCGATGCGCAAGCGCGCGCTTTGATGACCGGCGAACGCAGCGCGCTTAACTTTCTGCAATTGCTTTCCGCTGTCGCGACACGAACGCGTGAATACGTCGATGCCATCGCGGGTACGCACGCCGCCATTCTTGATACCCGTAAAACCGTGCCGGGCTTAAGACTCGCGCAGAAATACGCCGTGCGGATTGGCGGGGGGCAAAACCAGCGGCTGGCCTTGTATGACGGCATCTTGATCAAGGAAAACCATATCGCGGCCGCAGGTGGCGTCGCGGCCGCGCTTCTCGCCGCACAAGCGTTGCGCGCGAACGTGCCGATTCAAATCGAGGTCGAAACGCTGGCGCAATTGGAAGAAGCGTTGGAGGCGGGCGCGCAATCCATCCTGCTCGATAATTTCGATCTCGCGGCGATGCGGGAGGCCGTGCGCATCAATGCGCGGCGTGCGTTGCTTGAAGCCTCCGGCGGTATTCACCTAGCCACCGTGCGCGCAATCGCCGAGACGGGGGTCGATCGAATCTCGATCGGTGGCTTGACGAAGGACATTCGCGCGACGGATTACTCCTTGCGAGTTCAGGCGTAACCAGTCGTTGGAGATTGCGATGAAGCGTTCGCTCGATAGTTGGCGCGGGTGGAGCATGGTGGTCCGTCTCGTCTTCGGCGTGTGGATGCTGTGGCTGTCGACCGCGGCCCTACACGCCGCTGAGGAGTTCCTCGACCCGGCGGCCGCATTCAAATTCGACGCGCGCATGGTCGATGCCGACACGATCGAAGCGCGATGGACGGTGGCCAACGGCTACTACATGTACCGCGAAAAATTTGCGTTCAAAACCGATGGCGCGGCGCAACTCGGCCAGGAACAATTGCCGCGCGGCGTCGTGAAGTTCGACGACACCTTCGGCAAGGACGTGGAGACCATGCGCGGCGAAGTCATCGCGCGAATTCCCGTCGTTCAAGCGGCCGAGCGGTTCAAGCTCGTCGCCACCGGACAAGGCTGCGCGGACGAAGGCTTGTGTTATCCGCCGCAAGACATCACGGTGGAGCTCGTGCGGGTGGCGAGTGCCGCGCCGAACGGCGTCGCGGTGCCTACGTCCACCGATAACGAACAAAGCCGAATCGAATCGACGTTGCGCACCGGCTCGTTGCTCGCCGTGATGCCAGCGTTTCTTGGCTTGGGTTTATTGCTCTCATTCACGCCATGCGTATTGCCGATGGTGCCGATCTTGTCGTCGGTGATCGTGGGCCATGCGGGCGGCGAGGGCGCGCCTAAACGCTTGACCCGCGCGCGCGGTTTTTCGCTCGCGCTCGCGTATGCATTGGGCATGTCGATCATCTACACCGCGATGGGTGTCGCCGCCGGGCTTGCGGGAGAAGGGCTCGCGGCGGCCTTGCAAACGCCCGCGGTGCTCCTAAGTTTTGCCGCGTTATTGGTGGCGCTCGCGCTGTCGATGTTTGGGTTTTATGAATTGCAATTGCCAAGCGCGTTGCAATCGAAGTTAACCGGCGCGGCGAATCAACAACGCGGTGGAAGTTATCTGGGCGCGTTCGTCATGGGCGCGCTTTCGGCATTGATCGTTGGGCCTTGCGTGGCCGCGCCCTTGGCCGGCGCCTTGGTGTACATCTCCCAAACGCGCGACGTGGTGATTGGCGGTGGCGCCTTATTCGCCATGGCCGTGGGCATGAGCGTTCCGCTGTTACTCGTCGGCGCAAGCGCGGGATCCTTGTTGCCGCGCGCCGGCGCATGGATGCAAGGCGTCAAGCATTTCTTCGGCGTGCTGTTGCTTGGCGTCGCCTTATGGATGGTTTCGCCAATCGTGCCCGCGTGGCTTTACATGGCGTCATGGGCGGCTTTGCTGATTGTTTGCGCGATCTACCTGCGTGTGCTCGATCCCTTGCCGCACGACGCGTCAGGTTGGCAACGGTGGTGGAAAGGCATTGGCGTTGTGTTGCTACTGCTGGGCGTCGTATTGGTCATTGGTCTTGCGATGGGTAATCGCGATATTTTGAGACCGCTCGCCAACGTGGTGACGAGTCCGTCCGCGAAAACGAAAGAGCTTGCGTGGACCAAGATCACGAGCGTCGAGCAACTCGACGCCGCCTTAGCCGCCACGCAAGGGCGCCCCGCGATGCTTGATTTTTATGCCGACTGGTGCGTGAGCTGCAAGGAGATGGAGCGCTTCACCTTCGCCGACGCAACGGTCGCCACACGACTAGAAAGCCTCGTTCTTCTAAAAGCAGACGTCACTAAGAACGACGCGAACGATAAGGCACTGCTCAAGCGCTTCAATCTTTTCGGTCCGCCGGGCATTATTTTTTTCGACGCGCAAGGTCGTGAAATCAAAACCACGCGCGTCATCGGTTTTCAAAACGCTCGACGCTTCTTGGCAAGCATCGAGCGCGCGGTGGGACCGTCGCCATCCAACTAACTCATTAGTTCAACGGGCACGCCGCATCCACGCCCCAGCGGCCCGAGCACGCTTGCTCGCGACATACCTGTGCTTCCATCACGCCTAAGTTTTTGCAGCGCTTAATTTGCGCGGCCACGCTCGACGAAGTGGAGACCGCCGACGTCTTCACGGCGTTTTGCGAAGATGATTTAGTCGTACCGGCTTTCGTCGGATTGGTTTGCATATGCGCGATCAACGCGGCGATCAAATCGACATCGGCGTCCTTTTCCTTAGTCTTTGGTGCGTTGGCCGGTGTATTGCGCGATGGCGCGGCCGACTTTTTCGCAATGGTTTTGGGCTTCGGCTTTTGTTTCGACGCGATATTGGCGCGCTTTGGTTGTTCAACGACGGGCGCTTTGTCGGCTGGAGCTGCTGGCGTGGATACGACCGGTGCTTGTGGCGGCGCGGGCTCGTTCACGATCGCAGCGGCCGCTACCGGTGCCGGCGCGACGGCTGGAACGGGTGCGAGCGGTACGACTGGAGCGCTCGCAATCACCTCGGGTGGTGCCGCCACCTTCGGCGCTGTCGCCGCGATGACTGGCGTTGAGGGTTCGGTGGACATTGAACGACCAGCCCACCAAAGGCTCACGATACCCACGGCCAGTACGGCAATCGCCGCGAACGCCATGAGCATCGGCGACAGTCTTAGTCGTTCCCGATCGGCACTATCGGAAAGCGTCGCTAGAATCCGCGTCGCGTGACGATCATTTCCATGAGAAGTACTAAGGTCGCGCGTGTTCGACACTAGGCTCGGCGCCGACCGCGCAGCGTTATTTAGGTTCTTGTTCAACTCGCAGCTCCCTGAGCTCACTGGCTCGTGGGGCCAAATTCTAGCCCCATGCTTGTCGCCGTCGTCGCGCTTTACTTTTTGTTAGCCGTTGTCGTTGGAGGGTGGATGCTCTTCACGCCTCGGCTTTCATGGCGCATGCGATGGCGAGCGCCGCGGCCTTCGTGGCGCATCTCCGTTGCCTTAGTACTCGTTGCATTACCAAGTCTCATGGCCTGGTGGTGGCGACATGAATTCGCGCTCGATGGTTATAGCGACGCGGTGCGCGAGGGCAATGCGCAAATCACCGAGCTATTGCGCGGCGAGCAATTAGTCGCGCCGCCCGCGTTGCCGCCCGAAGTGTTCGCCACGCGCGAGATCACGCTTGCGCGTCCGGCCTTATCGGAGGCGGATCGCGATTGGGAGCGATTGGACGCGGAGTTTCGTCAACGCTTGTTATGGGTGATCAAACAAATGCGTGAGCGACATGGCTACGAGCTTGTGTTGATCGAGGGCTATCGCAATGCAGAACGCCAAACGCATTTGCAAGCCATGGGTTCGCATGTCACGCAAGTGGGCGCGTATCAGAGCTATCACCAATACGGCTTGGCCGCCGATTGCGCGTTTTACCGTCATGGCCGTCTGATTATTTCCGAGCAAGACCCATGGGCCGCGCGCGGCTATGCCTTGTATGGCGATTTAGCCGAGCAGGCCGGTCTGGTGTGGGGCGGGCGTTGGAAGATGCTCGACTTAGGACATGTCGAACTGCGGCGGCCTAATGGTTCCATTCCTAAAACTCAGAATCGAGCCGGGTAAACTCGCGTGCTCTTCGGGGGAGGGGCAGCACACATGTCTAAGCCGTTTATTGTGGTGGGTGATAGGACTAGTCATGGCGGCACGGTGGTCGAAGGCTCGCCCTTTAGCGATATCAATGGTCGGCAAATCGCACGCGTGGGCGATAAGGTCACATGCCCGCGCCCAGGCCACGGCACCACCACCATCGCGACCGGCGACCCCACTTGTTTGATCGATGGCAAACCCGCCGCGCGACATGGCGACACCACGGCCTGCGGTGCCGCGCTGATCGCATCCCAAACGCATTCCACGCTCGGTTGATTGACCATGGCGACGGTTTTACGAGCCGCTGGGCTTGCGGCGTTAGTAATCGCCTTGGTATGGGCGATGGTGATCGTGGCGTGGCAGCAATCCAATCATTCGCCGACGCAATCGGACTTGCTCGTTTACCTCGTGCTGGTGCCCACCGCATTGCTTGCGGCCATCGCATCCATTCGCGCGGTCGTGCGTTGGAATACCAAACGCGCCGAGGCGAAGGAAGCCGCGCGCGCCGACGCGACTAAACAAAACGGCGAGACCACTGACGCGACTCCGGCACCCAAACGTATCGCGTTGTTAGGCGCATCGATCGTCTCGCCGCTTGGGGATGAGCCAAAAACCTTACTCGACGCCCTGGCGGAATCGCCCGCGCCCAAGCTCGACGAACAATTGCAACGCGACGATGGATCGCCCATTTTCGCGGCGCGGGTAGCGACAGTGGACGAGCACGCCGATGCGCACGCATTACCGGCCACCTTGTCCAACGATGCCAAACGCCCAACGGCGCTTGGTTTGCGCGCATTCGATGGTCTTGCCAAAACGTTGGCTGCCTATGCGCCAAACCCATCGGGTAATACGTCATCACCCACTCGGCTACGCATTACCTGGCTTTTTAACGAAGAAGTCCTAAGCGCCGATTGCGACGCGCTACTTAGAACCTTAGTCGCACGCTTGAAAACATTAGGTTGGCCGGCGGAGCAAGTCGTGCATACCGGACTGCCCGCACGCGACGCGCGCGATGCGATCACCGCGATCGAACAAGCATTCGTCGCTTTGCAAAAAGACACTCCGCGCGATCTGCATCTCATCGGCGCCTGCGACTCGTTCATTACGAACGCTTGCGTCGAGACGTTGCAACGCGACCGTCGGTTGTTCGGCGACGATTGCCCCGCCGGCTTGATTCCAGGCGAGGCGGCCGCCGCGATATTGCTTGGTCCCGCGGCATTGCTGGAAAACCCGCCCGCGCCGTATGTATTCGTTCATCAACCGTTCAACGCGCAACGCGAGCAGGCGATTGATGACGTCAAGCGCGTCACGGCCGCCGAGCTTTCAACGCTTATTGAAAAAACCGTGGCGGATAGTGGCGAAGCGCCAGCCAAACTCGGATTGGTGGTGACTGATATCGATCATCGTCCAGCGGCGAATGCCGAGCTCGCGCAGGCCGTGGGCGAGCGCTTCGAGCATCTGGATCCTGTCGCCGACGCATTTTCCGTCGGTCGCGCCACCGGACATGCGGGCGCCGCGACAACCTTGGTCACGCTGGCCGTCGCGCACGCCGCGGTGCTTGAACGTCAAGCATCGGTGTTGTTTGTCAGCGCGCAAGGCGCGATTGAACGCACCGCGTTCGTGGTGACCAACCCCATTCGTTCCTAAATCGATCGATCGCCATGGCACGACTTCTTAGTTGGCTGACCGACGCGCGCGTGCTCGCCGCGATTGGCATTACGGCGCTCGCCGCATTCTTATTCGTCGGCGCGAGGACGTTGCGGATCGCGGCGGTCTGGGCAGCAATCGTGCTTGCCGTCGCGCTGTTGGTGTTGCTTGGCGTGTGGTTGTATCGACGTTGGCGCGCGCAACGACAAGGTGGTTTGCTTGGTCGTTTAATCGAACGCCAAGCGCGCGACAAACAAGATAACCGCCGCGCGGAAGTCGAAGCCTTGCGCGGGCGACTGGTCACCGCGATCAAAACCATCAAGACTTCCAAGCTTGGCGACGTGCCCGGCGCGGCCGCGCTGTATGAATTGCCGTGGTACTTGATCATCGGCAACCCAGCCGCTGGCAAGAGCTCGGCCGTCGTGCACTCTGGATTGCAATTTCCGTTCGCCGACCAACTCGGCAGCGTCGTGCAAGGCGCGGGCGGCACGCGCAATTGCGATTGGTTCTTCACGAGCGAAGGCATTTTGCTCGACACCGCCGGCCGCTATGCGGTGCACGAGGAGGACCGCACCGAATGGCTCGGCTTTCTCGATCTGCTTAAACGTTATCGGCCAAAAGCGCCGATCAACGGCCTCGTCATCGCCGCCAGCATCGCCGAGCTTTCGCGTGATAAGCCCGAAACCGTCATTGAGCTTGCGAAGAACCTGCGGCAACGCGTGCAGGAAATCGTGGAGCGCCTTGAAGTCATCGTGCCGGTGTATGTGATTTTCACCAAGGCTGACTTGATTCCAGGCTTCACCGAATTCTTCGAAGGCTTGGACCGCAGCGAACGCGGCCGTGTATGGGGCGCTTCGCTCGCGTACGACCGTGACGGCCGCGCAGATTCATTGAACTTGTTTGATGAACGCTTTGAAGGCTTATACGAAGGCTTGAAGGAAAGCAGTCTTGCCACGATGGCCATGCATCGCGGCGAACGCATGCAGCCGGGCATGCTGACCTTCCCCGTGGAGTTCGCAAGCATCAAGCCAGTACTGCGCAGTTTTATCGCGACGCTGTTCGAGGACAACCCGTTTCAATTCAAGCCGGTGTTTCGCGGCTTTTATTTCACGAGTGCCTTGCACGAGGGCGCGTCGATGCCGAGTTCGTCGCAACGCATCGCCGACCGATTCGGACTGCAGCTCGATGCCGCCAACACACCGCCATCGACGGTGTATTCAAAGAACGGCTTCTTCCTGCTCGACTTATTTCGCAAGGTCGTGTTCGCCGACAGTGGCTTGGTGCGGCAATACACAAGCCGGCGCAAACAGCAATGGCGGTACGCGGCCTTCCTCGGCGTGGTGCTCGCGCTCGGCTTGGCGTTGGGTGGATTTAGCTGGTCGTATCTCAACAACCAACGCCTGGTCGCTAATGCCACGGCCGATTTGGAAACGATCAAACGTTTGCAAGACACGCGCATCGATTTGCAATCGCGGTTCGAAGCGCTCGGCATTTTGCAAGACCGCATCGAGCAGCTCGAGCGCTATCACGATAGCGTGCCAGTGTCATTAGGCTTAGGGCTATATCAAGGTCGCGTGCTCGAACGCAAATTGCGCGACGAATATTTCCACGGCGCGCGCGAGATTCTCGTCAAGCCCGCAGCCGCCGCGCTCGAAGCGTTCTTGCAGGAAGTGCATGCGCGGGCCGATCAATTGCAGCCGCAAATGCGTACGTCGGAACAAGCGGCGAATAGCGCGCAACTTGCCTCGGGCAGCGCGTACAAAGACTCTTCGCCAACCGATAGCGAGGATGCCTACAACGCCCTGAAGACGTATCTCATGTTGTCGGACCGCGAGCGCGCGGAGGCCGGGCATTTAATCGATCAACTCACGCGCTTTTGGCGCGGCTGGCTCGAGACGAATCGCGGTGCGATGACGCGCGACCAAATGATTCGCGGTGCCGAACGCTTGATCTCGTTTTATACCCAGCAAATCGCCGACCCGGCGTGGCCGACCACGCAAATCAATTTAAGTCTCGTCGAACAAACGCGCGAACACTTGCAGCGCGTGGTGCGTGGATTGCCAGCACGCGATCGCGTTTATGCCGACATCAAAGCGCGCGCGGCCACGCGATTCGCGCCGATCACCGTCGCGCGCATCGTGGGCGAGCAAGACAAGGACGTCGTCGTCGGCAGCGTCGCGATTTCCGGCACCTTCTCGCGCGAGGCGTGGGAAGGTTATGTGGAGCAAGCGATTAAAGACGCCGCGAATAAAGAATTGCAAAGCTCCGATTGGGTGTTGAAAACCGGTGCGCGCGATGACCTCACGCTTGAAGGCAGTCCCGAGCAAATTCAAAAAAACTTAGTCGCGCAATACAAGGCCGATTACGCGCGCGAATGGCGCAAGTTCTTGCAAGGCGTGACGATCGCGGAATTCACGAGCTTCGCGCGCGGCGTGGAGTTGATGAATCGTTTGGGCGATCCGCAAAACTCGCCAATCGCGACATTGCTGGTGGAGACGCATCGGCAAACCTCGTGGGACAACCCGTCGTTCGCCGATATGGGGGCGCAACGCGCCAAGCGCGGTTTGGTGGAGTGGTTTAAGCAAGTCGTGCTCGGTCAAGCGCCCACGGGCGTGAACGTCAGCATTCAAATGAACGCGCCGCGTAGCGACTTACCGTTGGGGCCGGTGGGTAAGGAGTTTGAATCGATCGCGCGCTTGGTGGCGGCGAAAGATAAGGACCAATCGCTGCTGCGCTATTACCTCGATGCTTTATCCAAAATCCGTACACGCTTTAATCAAATTAAAAATCAAGGCGATCCGGGGCCCGGCGCGAAGCAATTGATGCAGCAGACCCTTGAAGCGAACGGCAGCGAGTTGGCCGATGCGCTCAAGCTGGTCGACGAGCAAATGCTTAACGGCTCGGCCGACGCGCCACGCCAAGCCTTGAGACCCTTGCTCGTGCGGCCGTTATTGCAAGCGTTCGCGGCGATTGGCAAACCCACCGAAACCGAGCTCAACAAGATTTGGACCGCGCAGGTGTATGAGCCGTATCAGCGCAGCATCGCGGGCAAGTATCCGTTTTCGGCCGAATCGCGCGTGGAAGCCACGCAGGCCGAGATCGCGCAAATCTTCGGCCCCGAAGGCGCGGTCGCGAAATACGTGACGACCGCGATGGGTCCCCTAGTCGCGCGACGCGGCGACTTAGTCACGCCGCGTACCTGGGGCGACGTGGGCATCGTATTGTCTGCCGACTTTACGAACAACGTGCCGCGCTGGATCGCGCCGTTAAGCGCGCAAGGCGGCGCGAGCGCTGGCGGCGCCGCCGCGAGCGAGGCGCAAACGGTGTTTCAAATCCAACCCTTGCCCGCGCCGGGCACGAGCGAATACACCTTGGAGATCGACGGCCAACAATTGCGTTACCGCAACACGCCGCCGCAATGGAGCAACTTTGTCTGGCCGAATCCGCAAGGTGTCGCGGGTGCGCGCGTGACCGCTATCACCTTCGATGGCCGCACGATCGAAGTCGCCAACGAACCCGGCCGCTTTGGGCTTGAACGACTCATCAACACCGCGCAACGCAAGCGCAAGGACAACGGCGTCTTTGAATTGTCGTGGTCGGCGGGATCGGTCACCGTCTCGGTGGATTTACGCGTGATTAGTAGCCCGCAAGTCAGCGGCGACAACGCGCAAGCGCCACAAGGCCCGGGATTGCGCGGGCTTAAATTGCCGACCTTCGTCGCCGGCGACAGCGGCCCCGTGGTGGACACGACCACTCCGGCCATCCCAACAAAAGCAGGAGGCGCGCGATGAGTCGTCTTGCCACGCGCGAAGGCCGCGCAAGCCCGCAGGCCGATCTCGACATCGCTTATTTCGGCAAGATTCCAAGCCGTGGTGATTTCGTGAAGGCCAGCACCGGCCATCCGCAATTGCTCGCCACGCTTGATCGTTGGGCCGCGCAAGCGATCGAACTTATGTCGATCGACACGCGCTGGAAACTAAGCTACGACGCGGCACTGCCGTTGCACTTCGCGTTTCTCGGTTCGCGCAGCCGGTTAGGCATCGCCGGTTATCTCGCGCCTAGCCGTGATGCATCGGAACGCAGATTCCCGTTCATCGCCGCCACCGCGTTTGAAGTCGACACGCCAATCGGATTCATCGCGCGCAGCCCGCTCGCGTTGTCGAATGCGTGGGCGCGGCTGGACGCGCTCGCGCAAGCCGCGATCACCGCCGCCGATAGCAGCGCGGCGCTTGGTGCGTTGACCCAAACGCGCATCACTCTCGAAGCTTCGTCGCCGCATCACAACGAGCGCTTCGACGATTTCGTCGAGATCCAAACGCTCGGCGCGCTTGAAGCCCTGCTCGATAGTCCGCAACGCCCGGTTCAACTCAAGCGGTTGTTGATCGCGCTAGGCGTGTTGTTGCAGCCCTTGCTCACGCACATCGGCGAACCGTTCGATAAAAACTTAGTGTTGCCGTTGCCGCGTGATGCGCATCATCGCGCGACGTGCGCCGCGTATTGGCTCGAATTACTCGCGCCTTTCGTCGCGCGCATCGATGTCGAGCTTGCGATCTTCATCGCGCAGTTGCACGCGCAACCCGTGCTTGTCATTGGCTTTGAAGGCGCGTCGCCCGCGATGCTTGAATCCGTCTTGCATCCCACGCCCGCGAACGAAACGCGACATGTCGTGATCGATGATGCGGAATGGGTCGATGCCCACGTGGCGGGCGACCCATCGCTTAGCAAACTCGCCGCGTATCTCGATCGCCCGCAGCTTTCGCTCGCGACCGCGCGCATGAGTTTTTTCGAAGCGTTTATCGGAGCCTGACATGAAGCGAATCATCACGCGCGTGTCGTTGATCGTCGGTGTCATCGCCTGTGGTTTGGCAATGCAAAGCACTGCTGATGCGCAAGCCCCCGCGCCGCAAAGCCCGCGCCCTGGCCAAGTGGTCGCAAGCGGCACGGTGCCCGACGAAGCGACCAAGGCCGCCGTGCTCGCCAAGTTGCGCGACGTGTATGGCGCGGACCGCGTGGTCGATCAAATCGCGATCGGCGCCGTCACCGCGCCCGCGAATTGGAGCGACTATGTGCAACGCCTGATCGCGCCTAACTTGAAGCAAGTCAGCCGGGGCCAGTTGGAGATCGACGGCAACATCGTCGCGATCAAAGGCGAGGTAAGCAACGAAGCCACGCGTCAGCAAATCGCAAGCGACATCAGCACGCAACTCACGCAGGCGTACACGGTGCGCAATGGTTTGCGCGTGGGCGCGTCCGAGCAAAGCGTGCTCGATCGCGTGCTGGCCAATCGCATCGTTGAATTCGAAAGCGGCAGTTCCACGCTCACCGCGAATGGCCGCGGCGTGCTCGATGAAATGGCCAAAGCCATGCTCAAGCTGGGGCAAAAGAAGTTCGAGGTGATCGGGCATACCGACAACATCGGCGCGCGCGCAACTAATTTGTCGTTAAGCCAAGCGCGGGCGGATGCGGTGGTGGCGTATCTCGCGGAAAAGGGCGTCGCGGCGGCGTTGATGAGCGCGTCGGGCGCGGGCGCGGATCGGCCGATCGCGGATAACGCGACGGCGGAAGGACGGGCGAGGAATCGGCGGATTGAGTTTCGAGTGGTGCAGTGAGGGGAAATTACATGAACGCCAACGTGCTCAAAAACCTTAAGCTCATGGCGTGTTTGTGTGCATGTGCCGCCGCATTAAATGGGCGTGCGACAGCGGCAGATACGAGCGGAGAAATGGGCTGGATCGCTCTATTTACGTCGCATCTTTCTTGTCTCATGCATCGCGAAATACACAAAAAAGATGAGCTCAATATTACGTGCGATTACAGCAGGGAATTAGTTGCGAACAAGCATGGTGACTCGGTGAAGTTCGATGAAAACGGAGAAACAGTTGAGCATGTGTTCGAACTGCGAGACGCGCCTGATAAGCATGCTCCAACACGAGGGGCTATCGTTGTTCGTTTTAAACCTGACGATGGTTTAAGAGCGTATTACAAGGC
>DASTRU010000003.1:0-6911 GCA_035761045.1 Burkholderiaceae bacterium
AATGCGGTTTCGCGCATGCCAAAGGGCGCGCAAGGTCCGCGTCGACATGCCCTTGAGTTCCGGGTGCTGCTGCATCACGCGAAATGCTTCGAGCATCGTCGCCGGCTCACGTTCGAACACATCGTCGCGCGCGATATCGAGCAGGTCGTTCACGTTGTTGAAATGCGCGTCGATTTGCTGAGCCGGCGCATCCTCGCGTTCGAAAATGCGCTGCTCGATGTTTTGCAGCAGGATGCGATTGAGCTGCACCACGGCCTTGGCGGCCCAGTAGTAACGCTGCATCAATACTTCGGATACTCGACGCGTGCCGGCCGGCTTGAAGCCCAAGGCTTCGGCTAGCGCGGTTTGCACGTCGAACACCAAGCGGTCCTCGCGGCGTTTGCTCAAGATGTGCAGTTGCGCGCGGATCGTTTTTAGTACGCGTTCGTTACGAATCAGCGCGCTTTCTTCCTCGGAGGTGATGAGGCCGTGTTGCCGCAAAGCTCGCCACGAAGTGCCAAGTCCCGCCGCGCGCGCGACCCAAAGAATTACTTGCAAGTCACGCAATCCTCCCGGGCTTTCCTTGCAATTGGGCTCCAGGCTGTAGGGCGTGTCTTGAAAGCGCGCGTGCCGTTGTCGCATCTCCAGCATCTTGGCTTGGAAAAAGCGTTTCGGATCCATCGCCTCGTTCAACCCGCGCTTAAGCTGCGAATACGCCGCGTGACTGCCACTTAGATAGCGGCATTCGAGAACGCTGGTTTGCACGGTGATGTCGCGCTCGGCCTCTTGCAGGCATTCGGCGACCGTTCGCACCGAGTGACCAACTTCCAAGCCGATGTCCCAGCACACGCTCACGAAATCCGCCACCCGTTGCGAGGTGGCGTCATCCAAGGGCTCGCTCAGCAGAATTAGCAAATCCACGTCGGAATACGGGAACAGCTCGCCGCGCCCGAAGCCGCCGACGGCGATCAAGGCGCAACTACGAGGAAGCGAAAGCGCTTGCGCCGCCGCGACGACCGCCTGATCGACATGACGCCTGAGCGCCGGCAACAACCGCGCGACCGAGCGGTCGTGTTGAAAACGCGTAATCGCGGCTTCGCGATCCGCTTTTAGTCGCGACCGTAAATCGCGCGCAAGGTCGACCAGCGTGAAGGACGTTGTGGGAGCCGCGCTCGCGTGCACTCGTCAGGCCGCGACGGCGTTGGGACGCACCCAGGCGGGAGGCTGCGGCGTGCCAGCCGACACGGTGAGAATTTCATAGCCCGTTTCGGTCACCAACACCGTGTGTTCCCACTGGGCCGACAGGCTGTGGTCCTTGGTGACGATGGTCCAGCCATCGGCAAGCTCGCGGATGTCGCGCCGCCCAGCGTTCACCATGGGCTCGATCGTGAAGATCATCCCGGCTTGCAATACCGCGAGCGTGCCGGGGCTGCCGTAATGCAGGATTTGCGGCTCTTCGTGAAACTTGCGGCCGATTCCATGTCCGCAAAACTCGCGCACCACGCTGTATCCGTGCTTTTCGACAAAGGTTTGCACGGCGTGGCCGATGTCTCCCAAGGTGGCCCCTGGGCGGACTTGCTCGATACCCTTCCACATGCTTTCGTACGTCACCTCGCACAAACGCTTAGTGGGTACCGAAGCTTCGCCGACGAAGAACATCCGGCTAGTGTCGCCATGAAAGCCGTCCTTGATGACCGTGACGTCGATGTTCACCACGTCGCCATTCTTCAAGACTTTCTCGCCCGGAATGCCATGGCACACCTGATGATTGACGGAGGTGCAAATGGACTTTGGAAACGGCTTGTAGCCAGGCGGAGCGTAATTAAGCGGTGCGGGAATCGTGCCTTGCACATTGACCATGTAGTCATGGCACAGCCGGTCAAGCTCGTTCGTGGTGACGCCGGGCTTGACGTGCGGACCGATGAAGTCGAGAACTTCGGAGGCGAGCCGGCCGGCGACCCGCATGCCTTCGATCTCTTGCGCGTTTTTGATGGAGATAGCCATGCGTTTACACCTTGACGATATAACTGACTTGGAGGGGCTGTCGAAGTCCGGCTAGAATTATAGGCTTTCCCAGGCGCGGGCTTTCGTTATGTCGGCCACGTCGTGGGAGGAATTGAGCTTTGCCATACACGTTGTTGGCGAGCTTGAAAAAATCGCGCGCGAGGTCCTGTACGTCAGGCTTTTACTAACGTACCGGCGAGGGTGGCGGACAGTGGGCAGTGCATTAAAAATGCTCCCACGGTTCGCCGGCATCGGCTTCGCGTTAGACCTAACCTTCACCGGAGTATTCAAATGTCCGTGACCATGCGTCAAATGCTGGAAGCTGGTGTGCATTTTGGCCACCAAACGCGTTTTTGGAATCCCAAGATGGCGCCGTTCATCTTTGGCCATCGCAACAAGATTCACATCATCAATCTCGAAAAAACGCTCGAGATGTACAACGCCGCCGCTAAGTACGCGCGGCAGCTCGCCGCTAATCGCGGCACCATCCTCTTCGTGGGCACGAAGCGCCAGGCCAAGGAGATCATGGCCGAGGAAGCGCAGCGCGCCGGCATGCCGTTCGTCGACACGCGTTGGCTTGGCGGCATGCTGACCAACTTCAAAACCGTCAAAGGCTCCATCAAGCGTTTGAAGGAAATGGAAGCCACCGTGGCCGATGGTGGTTTGGAGCGCATGAGCAAGAAGGAAGCGCTCGTGTTCCAACGCGAAATCGACAAGTTGCAAAAGTCGATCGGCGGCATCAAGGACATGGGCGCGGCGCCGGACGCATTGTTCGTCGTCGATGTTGGCTATCACAAGATCGCGATCACCGAGGCGGCCAAGCTCGGCGTACCGGTCATCGGTGTCGTCGACACCAACCATACGCCCGAGGGCGTGGACTACGTGATTCCGGGCAATGATGACTCGGGTCGCGCCATTCGCTTGTACGCGCGTGGCATCGCCGACGCGATCTTGGAAGGTAAGAACAATTCGCTTAACGACATCGTCGAGGCGACCAAGAGCGACGAGGAATTCGTCGAGGTTAACGCGCAGTAAGCGCACGGCCGACTCAACACGATCTGGGGGCGGCGTCGCCCCCTTTTTTCGAGATTCGCGGAAAAAACACAAGGAGTATCGAGATGGCGGAAATCACCGCTTCCATGGTCAAGGAACTGCGCGAGAAAACCGACGCGCCCATGATGGAATGCAAGAAGGCCCTGGCCGAAGCCGAGGGCGACATTGCAAAAGCCGAGGAAATCCTGCGCGTCAAATTGGGCAACAAAGCTAGCAAGGCGTCTGGCCGCGTCACGGCCGAAGGCGTCGTGGCGACATACATCGCGGCCGACGGCAAGGTTGGCGCGCTGATCGAGGTGAACTGCGAAACCGATTTCGTCGCCAAGAACGACGACTTCCTCGCGTTCTCCAAGGCACTCGCGCAATTAGTGGCCGATAAGAATCCCGCCGATGTCGCCGCGCTGTCCGCGCTTGAGTTAGGCGGCGCGACGGTCGAAGCCACGCGCACCACGCTCGTCGGCAAGATCGGCGAAAACATATCGATTCGTCGCTTCGTGCGCACTCAAACCGCTGGCCGTTTGGCGTCGTACTTGCATGGCACTCGCATTGGCGTACTCGTCGATTACACGGGTGGTGACGAGCAGGTCGGTAAGGACGTGGCCATGCATATCGCCGCCAGCAAGCCGATTTGCGTGTCGAAGGACCAAGTGCCGGCCGACAAGATCGAGGCCGAGCGCAGCATCTTCTCGCAGCAAGCGGCTGAATCGGGCAAGCCGGCCGACATCATCGCCAAGATGGTGGACGGGCGAATCAACAAGTTCCTCGCCGAAATCACCTTGCTCGGCCAACCGTTCGTGAAGAACCCCGACGAGACCGTCGAGAAAATGCTCAAGGCCAAGGGCGCGACCGTGAATGGGTTTGCGTTGTACGTCGTTGGCGAGGGCATCGAGAAGAAGGCCGACGACTTCGCCGCCGAAGTCGCGAAGATGGCGTCTGCGGCCAAATAAGCTGGTAATACAAAAACAAAGGCGCGCTTCTTGCGAAGCGCGCCGGCTACACCGCGGCGCTTCATCGCCGCACACTCTCTCAATCCCTCGTTGATCGCTTACCCACCCATGCCCGCCTACAAACGCGTCCTGCTCAAACTGTCTGGTGAAGCCCTGATGGGCGACGATGCATACGGTATTAACCGGCAGACAATCGAGCAGATGGCGGCTGATGTCGCAGAAGTCGCGCGTCTGGGCATCGAGCTTGCCATCGTGATTGGCGGCGGCAATATTTTTCGAGGTGTTGCCCTGGGCGCCGCGGGAATGGATCGCGCCACGGCGGATTACATGGGCATGCTCGCCACCGTCATGAATTCGCTCGCGCTTCAAGATGCGTTGAAGCGCAAAGGGGTGGAAGCGCGTGTTCAATCGGCATTGAATTTGGAGCAGGTGGTGGAGCCCTACATTCGGCCCAAGGCGTTGCGCTACCTTGAAGAAGGCAAGGTGGTGATTTTCGCGGCGGGCACCGGTAACCCGTTTTTCACCACCGATACCGCCGCGGCGTTGCGCGGGTCGGAAATTGGTGCCGAAATTGTGTTGAAGGCCACCAAGGTGGACGGCGTGTATACGGCCGATCCGAAAAAAGACCCAAAGGCGCAGCGTTACAGCACCATCAGCTTCGACGAAGCGATCATTAAAAATTTACAGGTCATGGATGCAACCGCCTTCGCCTTGTGCCGTGACCAAAAGTTACCCATCAAAGTGTTTAGCATCGTCAAACCCAACGCGCTTAAGCGCGTGCTACTGGGCGAGGACGAAGGCACGCTCGTCCATGTTTGACGCACCAGCTTGATCTACGGAGACCTTGAATGGCGATTGCCGATCTCAAAAAAGCGGCCGAACAAAAGATGCAGAAATCGGTGGAGTCGTTAAAGACCGATCTCGCGAAGATTCGCACCGGCCGCGCTCATACGGGCTTGCTTGATCATATTCACGTGGACTACTACGGCAATCCAACACCATTGGGCCAAGTGGCCAACCTGACGTTGCTCGACGCGCGCACGATCGCCGTTCAGCCGTGGGAAAAGAAAATGGTGGCCGTGGTGGAGAAGGCGATTCGCGAGTCCGACCTCGGCTTGAACCCGGCCACGCAAGGCGATGTCATTCGCGTGCCAATGCCGGCGCTAACCGAAGAGCGTCGACGCGAGCTGTCCAAGGTAGTGAAGGGCGAGGGCGAGAACGCCAAGGTGGCCGTGCGCAATTTGCGTCGCGACGCGAACGAAGGTTTGAAGAAGCTCGTGAAGGACAAAGCTATCTCCGAGGACGACGAACGTCGCGCCCAAGAAGACGTGCAAAAACTTACCGATCGCTTCATCGCCGAAATCGATAAGCTGTTGGCGGAGAAAGAAAAGGAATTGATGACCGTGTAGTCACGGTTTGTCTTGGACCATGTCGATGCCCTTCACGCACGTAAGCTCAACCATCGAGGTGCCGCCGGTCGGCGTCGTGCCCGCGCACATCGCGATCGTGATGGATGGCAACGGTCGCTGGGCAACACGGCGCTTGTTGCCGCGTACCGCCGGGCATCACAAAGGGGTCGAGGCGGTACGGCGCGTTGTGGAGGCCTGCGCGCGACAAGGCGTGAAGTACCTCACCTTGTTCGCCTTTAGCTCCGAAAACTGGCGCCGTCCGGCCGAAGAGGTTGGTCTTTTGATGAGCTTGTTTCTCACCGCGCTCGAACGCGAAGTCGCTCGGCTCGATGCCAACGGCATTCGCTTGCGGGTGGTCGGTGATCTCGCCCCGTTTAGCTCGAAGCTGCAAGACGCGATCGCCGCCGCGCAAGCAAAAACGGCGTCGAACAACCGTTTGACACTTACGATCGCCGCGAATTACGGCGGCCGATGGGACATTCTTCAAGCCACGCGTGCCTTGTTGCGCCAGCGTCCCGAACTCGCGCTGAATCCCGAGGCGCTCGACGAACGCAGTCTCGCGTCGTACCTGTCGATGGCTTACGCGCCCGAGCCCGATTTATTCATTCGTACTGGCGGCGAGCAACGCATTTCGAATTTCCTCTTGTGGCAGCTCGCCTATACCGAGCTGTATTTCACCGACGAGTTCTGGCCTGACTTCGACGAGAAATCGTTGGAGAAAGCGTTTGTTTGGTATCGGCAACGCGAGCGTCGTTTCGGGCGCACGGGCGCGCAAGTCGGTTCTTCCACGGACCCGGTCGCCGCGGTGGCCACGCCCATCGGGTCGTGACGCGCTAATGCTCGCGGTCCGCATCCTTACCGCGGTGGCATTGCTGGCGGTCTTGCTGCCGATCTTGTTTCTCGCGCCACCCATTTGGACGTCGATCATCGCTGGCGGATTCTTTGCCTTCGCCGGCCGCGAATGGGCGCGGTTGTTGGGGTATGGACCTCGCGCCGCGATTGTCTGGGCGATCGCCGTGGCCATTGCATGTTGGCTTGTGGCGTACATCGGCAAGCACGCCGGATACACGCTCGCCACGATGGCCACGATGTTTTGGTGCGTGATCGCGCCTTGGTGGTTGAAAACTGGCTTGCCCGACTTTCAAGGCCGAACGCGCCTGCCGCTTGCCATGTTGAGTGTGTTGGTGTTGGCCGCGACGTGGTGGGGACTCGATGCGGCGTTATCGCGCGGTCCGCTGTTTTTGTTGTCGATCCTCGGCATCGTTTGGGTTTCGGATGTCGCCGCCTACTTCGCCGGCCGAGCGTTGGGTCGTCATAAGCTCGCGCCACGCATCAGCCCTGGAAAGACGTGGGAGGGCGTGGCGGGGGCGGTTGCGACCACGCTTGCGTTGGCGTGGCTAAGTAGTCGACTGATACCAATTTCGCTGCCTAACTTTTCGACGGTGATGTTTGAATCGTTTCCCGCTGCGATCGGTTTTTTGGCCATCGCGGTCCTGGTGATGCTTGGCATCGTTGGCGA
>DASTRU010000004.1:0-6123 GCA_035761045.1 Burkholderiaceae bacterium
ATCAACGACGAAGGCCCAACAAGGCTTGTACGAATACGACGCGGTCTCGCGTTTGCGCGATTCGCAACTCGGCGATGCGCGGGTTGAAAACATCGCGAACTACATCGTCAAGGGCGTGTTGTGGCAGGCGTTCGAGTCGGACACGCCCGTCGTGCTGCTAATCGACGAAATCGATAAAGCCGACATCGAGTTTCCCAACGACTTATTGCGTGAACTCGATCGCATGGAGTTTTATGTGTATGAGCTGCGCGAACTCATTCGCGCCAAGCATCGGCCGATCGTGTTCATCACTTCCAACAACGAGAAGGAATTACCCGACGCGTTCTTGCGTCGCTGCTTTTTTCATTACATCCGTTTTCCCGATCGCGAGACGATGGAAGGCATCGTTGACGTGCATCACCCAGGTTTACGGCGCAAGTTGCTCGGCCAAGCGCTCGATGCTTTTTATTCCTTGCGCGAGACGCCGGGACTGAAGAAAAAACCATCGACGTCGGAGCTCATCGACTGGCTCAAATTGTTGATGACGGAAGACTTACCGCCCGACGCCTTGAACGCCAAGGCACTGCCACCGCTCATCGGCGCGCTGCTTAAAAACGAACAAGACGTGCAACTCGTCGAAAAACTCGCGGCCATGTCGCGAGCGATGCGTTAGTCGCGGCTTAATACACACATCATGCTCGCCGGATTTTTCTTTCATCTTCGCGACGCGGGTCTGAAGGTATCGATCAACGAATACCTCGCGCTGCTCGACGCGCTCGATGCGCAGGTAATCGGCCCGGGCAGCACGATGGGCGGCGCGAGTTTGGAAGATTTTTATTACCTCGCGCGAACGGTGCTCGTGAAAGACGAAAGCTTTTACGACCGTTTCGATCGCGCGTTTGGCGCTTACTTCAAGGGCGTGACGACGCTTGTCGATGCGCGGCCCGACATCCCACTCGAATGGCTGCTCAGACGGTCCGAGCTTGATCTCACGCCCGAGGAAAAAGCGCGCATTGAAAAGCTCGGCGGATTCGATGCGCTAATGAAACGCTTTCGCGAATTGCTCGACCAACAACATGATCGCCACGAAGGCGGCAATCGTTGGATCGGCACGGGCGGCACGAGTCCATACGGCGCGTATGGCTACAACCCCGAGGGCATTCGGATTGGACAAGACCGATCGCGCGAGCGCCGCGCGATCAAGGTGTGGGACGAACGCGCGTTCAAGGATTACGACGACTCGGTCGAACTCGGCACGCGCAACATCAAGATCGCGCTACGCCGTTTGCGCCGGTTCGCGCGCGAGGGCTCCGAGTTGGAGCTCGATTTGGAAGACACCATTTCCTCCACCGCGCGCAATGCGGGTTGGCTCGACATCAAACTCGTGCCCGAGCGGCACAACAACGTCAAGGTATTGATGCTGCTCGATGTCGGCGGCTCGATGGACGACCATATTCGTCGCACCGAGGAGTTGTTCTCCGCCGCGAAGTCCGAGTTCAAGCATTTAGAGTTTTTTTACTTCCACAACTGCGTGTATGACTACGTGTGGAAGAACAACCGCCGCCGGCATAGCGAACGCACCGCGACCTTCGATTTACTGCATAAATACGGCGCGGATTGGAAGCTCGTCTTCGTGGGTGACGCGACGATGAGTCCCTATGAAATCATGCAAGCGCATGGCAGCGTCGAGTACGACAATGCCGAGCCCGGCCATGTATGGATGACGCGGTTGCTCGACACGTTTCCCAAGGCGGTGTGGCTTAATCCCGAGCCCGAGGGCATTTGGCAATACCGCCAAAGCATCGACATCATTCAACGGCTGATGCATGGGCGAATGTTTCCAGTGACGATCAACGGGCTCGAACGCGCGATGCGGCAATTGGCGCGTTAGCGTTGGCAAGACGCGCCAGGTCGCGTTAAGCCGCCACGCTAGCGCGCATCGCGTCGGCGATACGCTCGGCGCTTGTTTTCGCTTCGTGCGCGTCCTCGGCCTCGACCATTACGCGCACCACCGGCTCGGTGCCCGATGGGCGAATCAATACGCGGCCGCGCTCGCCCAAGGCCCGCTCCACGTCGCGGGCTGTCTCCACTACGGTTGATTGCGATTTCCAGTCGAATCCCTTAGCGACCTTCACGTTAATCAACGTCTGCGGATACAGCGCGATGCCGTCGATCAATTGCGCAAGGGTGCGGCCGGTACGTTGCATGGCCGTCAACACTTGTAGCGCGGAGACCGTGCCGTCTCCCGTGGTATGGCGATCCAGGCAAATCAAATGGCCCGAGCCTTCGCCGCCGAACAACCACCCACGCGATTGCAACTCCTCCAGCACATACCGGTCGCCGACCTTGGCGCGCACGAATCCGATGCCGCGCGATTTAAACGCGTTTTCAATCGCGAGATTGGTCATCAAGGTGCCGACCACGCCCTCGACGGGCGCGACGCGCGAATGACGGTCCATCGCAATGGCATACAGCAACTCGTCGCCGTTGTAGAGCCGGCCTTGGTTATCACAAACGATGAGGCGATCGGCGTCGCCGTCCAAAGCCAGGCCAAGATCGGCGCCTACTTCGAGCACCTTGGCGCGCAAATGCTCGGGATGCGTCGCGCCCACGCCGTCGTTGATATTGAATCCATCGGGTGACGCGCCCACTTCGGTCACGCGCGCGCCTAGCTCGTGAAACACCGCGGGACCGGTTTGGTAGGCCGCGCCGTTCGCGCAATCGACCACGAGATGCATGCCGCGCAAATCGACGTCATGCGGGACGGTGGATTTGCAAAACTCGACATAGCGACCCGCCGCATCGTCCAACCGACGCGCGCGGCCCAGTTCGGCCGAACCGACGCATCGCATGCCGCCGGACAACTGCTTATCGAGTTGCGCTTCGATTTGCTCTTCGACCGCGTCGGGCAACTTACCGCCATCGCGGCCAAAGGCTTTGATGCCGTTGTCTTCAAATGGGTTGTGCGAAGCCGAGATCACGATGCCGGCGGACAAACGCAATGCGCGCGTGAGGTAGGCCACGCCTGGCGTGGGTAGCGGGCCGCACAACAGCACGTCGACGCCCGCGGCTGAAAAGCCGGCTTCCAACGCGGCTTCAAGCATGTAACCGGATAAACGCGTGTCCTTGCCAATCAACACCTGCGGGCGGCTCGACGCGCCGCTTTCCGCTTGCGCCAACACGCGTCCCGCGGCAGTACCGAGCTGCAACACGAAATCCGGCGTGATGGGCGATTCGCCCACACGCCCACGCACGCCATCGGTCCCAAAATATTTGCGCCCCATCTGCCCCTCCTCTCGCGATTTTTTTAATTGCCGCGAATTCTAGAACTTAAGGACCATCGGTTTCGCGAGCCGTATGAATAGCGGTCCACATGCGCAGTGCATCCACTGTTTCGCGCACGTCGTGCACGCGCAATACCTGAGCGCCTTGGGTCGCCGCATAAAGGGCCGCCGTCACGCTCGCGGCAACGCGCTCCTTGGGCGGGGAGTCGGTACGTTCGGTCCAATGCGCGATCATGCTTTTGCGCGACACGCCAATCAGCACCGGTTGCCGCGTATTTACGAAACGCCGCGTCGCACGCAGCAATGCGAGGTTATGCGATTGTGTTTTGCCAAAGCCAAAGCCCGGGTCTACGGCGATACGGGTTTGATCGATCCCACTGAATTCGCACGCTTGTACGCGTTCGGCTAGAAAATTTAGTACTTCGCTCACAACGTCGTCGTAGCGTGGTGCTTGCTGCATCGTTTTTGGCGCGCCTTGCATATGCATTAGGCATACGCCGCACTGACTTGCCGCGACGACATCAAGCGCTCCCGCATCACGCAAGGCATAAATATCGTTGACGATGGAAGCACCCGCCTCCAACGCCTCGCGCATGGTGTCGGCTTTGTAGGTGTCGACCGAAACCGGCACGCCCAGACGCACCGCTTCGCGAAGCACGGGCATCAGCCGCGCAAGCTCCTCCTTAAGCGGAAGCGGCTCGGCACCTGGGCGAGAACTTTCCGCACCTAAATCGAGAATATCGGCGCCCTCGCGTACCAGTTTTTCCGCATGCTTGATCGCGCGAGTGGCATCGGCGCATAAGCCGCCGTCGGAAAACGAATCGGGCGTGAGATTGACGATGCCCATGACCCGCGGACGCGACAGGTCGAGCGTGTAAGAGCCGCATTGCCAAAACATAGCGGGTTGCATCAGGTGATCGGTCCCAAAACAAAGGGCCGGCATGAGCCGGCCCTTAACAACGCAGGATGAGCGATTACGCGGGTTTGGCTGCCGAGTCCTTACCCGGCTGAGCTTCGGTGCCACCGCCCGGCTTGCTCGGCGAAGTCGGCGGCGTCGGGCCGCCGCTTGGCTTCGGCGGGCGGCACGGACGACCGGCCATGATGTCGTCGATCTGCTCGGCATCGATGGTTTCGAATTCCATCAACGCATCGACCATCGCTTCCACCTTGTCGCGGTTCTCGTTGAGCAGCCGCACCGTCAGCGCGTATTGCTCGTCGAGAATGCGGCGGATTTCGGCGTCGATCTTTTGCATCGTCGCTTCCGACGTATTCGTCGTCTTGGTGATCGAACGGCCAAGGAACACTTCGCCCTCGTTCTCCGCATACACCATCGGACCCAACGCCTCGGTCATGCCGTACCGCGTAACCATATCTCGAGCTAAATGCGTGGCGCGTTCAAAGTCGTTGCTGGCGCCGGTCGTCATTTGGTTCAAGAACACTTCTTCCGCCGCGCGGCCGCCGAACAACATGCTGATCTGCTCGAGCATGAATTCCTTGTCGTAGCCGTAACGGTCGCGCTCGGGCAAGGACATCGTCACGCCCAAGGCACGGCCACGCGGAATGATGGTGACCTTATGCACCGGATCGCACTTGGGCAACAGCTTGCCGATGATCGCGTGCCCAGACTCGTGGTACGCGGTCGCGCGACGCTCGTCCTCGGGCATGACCACCGACTTGCGTTCGGCGCCCATGACGATCTTGTCCTTGGCTTTTTCGAAGTCGAGCATCTCGACCACGCGGCCGTTGCGACGCGCGGCGAACAACGCGGCTTCGTTGACCAAGTTAGCCAGATCGGCACCGGAGAAGCCCGGCGTACCGCGCGCAAGCACCGCGGGCTCGACATCAGCCGCCAACGGCACCTTGCGCATATGCACTTTCAAAATCTGCTCGCGACCGCGAATGTCGGGCAAGCTGACGACGACTTGACGGTCGAATCGGCCCGGACGCAGCAAGGCGGGGTCGAGGACGTCGGTACGGTTGGTCGCGGCGATCACGATGATGCCTTGACCGGTTTCAAAGCCGTCCATCTCGACGAGCATTTGATTCAGCGTTTGCTCGCGCTCGTCGTTGCCGCCGCCCAAGCCCGCGCCGCGCTGACGACCGACCGCGTCGATTTCATCGATGAAGATGATGCAAGGCGCGTTTTTCTTCGCGGTCTCGAACATGTCGCGCACGCGCGCGGCGCCAACGCCGACGAACATCTCGACGAAGTCGGAGCCCGAGATCGAGAAGAACGGCACCTTGGCTTCGCCGGCAATCGCCTTGGCAAGCAGCGTCTTACCCGTTCCAGGTGGGCCGACCATCAAAACGCCACGCGGAATACGGCCGCCAAGCTTTTGGAACTTGGACGGGTCGCGCAAGAACTCAACCAGCTCGACCACGTCTTCCTTCGCCTCGTCGCAACCCGCGACGTCGGCGAAAGTGATCGAGTTATTGCTGTCGTCAAGCATTTTGGCGCGGCTTTTACCGAAGCTAAACGCTCCGCCGCGTCCGCCGCCTTGCATCTGGCGCATGAAGAAAATCCACACGCCGATCAACAGCAGCATCGGGAACCAGCTCACGAAGATACTCATCAGCAAGCTCGGCTCTTCCTCTTGCTTGCCGTACACCTGCACGCCGTACTTCATCAAGTCGCCGACCATCCATGAATCGCCGGGAGACGTGAGTTGAAAACGGCGATCCTCGGTCGTGGTGACCGTGAGCTGGCGCCCCTGGACGTCGACCCGCTTGATCTTGCCGGCCTTGGCGTCGTCCATGAACTGGGTATAGGAAGTCTGTTCTCCCATCGGACGTTGCCGTCCGTCGAATTGCTTGAATACGGTGAACAGTACGAGCGCGATCACCATCCAGATCGCGGCTT
>DASTRU010000005.1:0-9985 GCA_035761045.1 Burkholderiaceae bacterium
GACGTTGTCGATCGCGCAAGAGCTGTACGAAAAACATAAGGTGCTGACGTACCCGCGGACCGATGCGCGTCATCTGCCGGAGGATTACATCAACACCGTGCGCCAAACCTTGGCGACGGTGGCTGAATCCAACAACTATCAACCGTTCGCGCGGCGCATTCTCGATAGCGGATGGGTGCGCCCGAACAAGCGCATCTTCGACAACACGAAGATCAGCGATCACTTTGCGATCATCCCCACGCTCGAACAACCGCGTGGGTTGAACGACGTGCAGCAGAAGATTTACGACTTGGTGACGCGTCGCTTCCTTGCCGTGTTTTTTCCGGCGGCGGAATATCAAATCACCACGCGTATTACGGAAGTGGAAGGTCATCACTTCAAGACCGAAGGCAAGGTGCTCGTCAATCCGGGCTGGCTTGCGGTGTATGGCAAGGATGCGCAAGGCGAGGACGCGACCTTGGTTCCGGTGGCGGCGGGCGAAAAACCGTTGGCCGACAAGGTCGAGCCCGTTGGTTTGCAAACCAAACCGCCACCGCGCTATAGCGAAGCCACGCTGCTAACCGCGATGGAAAGCGCGGGCAAGTTGGTGGAAGACGAGGAACTGCGCGATGCGATGTCGCAACGCGGCTTGGGAACGCCGGCGACGCGCGCGGCCATCATCGAAGGCTTGCTCGGCGAAAAATACCTAGTTCGCGAGGGCCGCGAACTTATTCCCACCGCCAAGGCGTTTCAGCTCATGACGCTATTGCACGGCCTTGGGGTGTCGGAGCTTACGCATCCCGAACTCACGGGGGAATGGGAATACAAGCTCGCGCAAATGGAACGCGGCCGGCTCACGCGCGAGGAATTCATGCGCGAGATCGCGCAGATGACGCATGTGATCGTCAAGCGCGCGCGCGAGTACGACAGCGACACGGTGCCTGGCGAATACGCGGTGCTCAAAACACCGTGCCCGAATTGCGGCGGCACCGTGAGCGAAAACTACCGGCGGTTTGCGTGCGAGAAGTGCAGCTTTTCGTTCACCAAGACGCCGGGTGCGCGCATGTTTGAGTCGACCGACGAAGTCGAGACTTTGCTGGCCCAACGGCAGATTGGCCCATTGCAAGGCTTTCGCTCGAAGATGGGTCGGCCGTTCGCGGCGATTTTGCGCATCGCCGAGGACGATGAATTACGGCGGGAAAGCGGCAACGGCTTCAAGCTCGAATTCGATTTTGGCCAAGGCCAAGGCAACGACGACGAAGCGGAGGACGTGGATTTTTCCGGCCAAGAATCGATCGGCCCATGCCCGAAATGCGCGCATCCGGTGTTCGAGCATGGCATGAGCTATACGTGCGAGAACACGCCGCGCAAGTTGTGCGACTTCCGTTCGGGAAAAGTCATTCTTCAGCAGGAAATTTCGCGCGAGCAGATGACGAAGCTGCTGACGCAAGGCCGCACCGATTTACTGACCAACTTCGTGAGCAACCGTAACGGCCGCAAGTTCAAGGCGTATTTAGCCAAGCAAGCCGACGGAAAGATCGGCTTCGAGTTCGAGGCGCGCGCCGCCAAGCCGGGCGCGAAAAGCGCCAAGACCACGGACGACGAAACGGGCGACACCGCCGTTGCGACGAAGAAAACCGCCGCGACGAAAACCGCGACCGCCAAACGCGCCAACGCGGCGACGGTAAAAGCGGTGGCAACCAAAAGCGCGCCCGCGAAGAAGACCGCCACCAAGACGGCCGCGCGCAAAACAACGCGCAAGGCGGCTTGACCGGTTTCGTCGTTCGCATTTCGAGCGGCCAAAAAAAACGCGTGCCGAGGGGAGGTTCGACACGCGTGAAGCCCGCGACCAGACCGGCGAGAGCCGGAGGTCGTTACAAGGCGGGCAGGGGCCGGTGTGACGCTGCGCTCGGTATTCAGCGCGCGTGAAAAATGGGCGACGTACTCCGTTTCAGAATCGGTTAACGCTCGTTGCGCGCCACGGGGCGGTCGCGATGACGAGTGACACTAGGATTTGATTTCAACGCGAAATCGTTGCTGACATCAGAGCGGGTCGATGACAGCGGCGGATGCGTAGCATCAAGTGGCTGCTGTTGAGCAAGGCTACTGGTTGCCGCAGTGGCCAATCCGGCCGCCGCGACCAATGCGGCGAAGTTCGGTGGCGATTTCATCGCGTTCATCCTCCTCGTAATGCACGCAGCGCCTTCCACGTTGCGATGCCCCTACTAGGCAGGATCGATGCCACCTCTTAAAAAACTTTTAAATCAACGGCTTACGGACTTTGCCTGACGAAATCAAAAGAAATTTTTGTCGCCTTTCAACGACGACATGAAAGTTATTACATTCGTTTTGATGAGATCGCGGTGGAGGCCGACGGTGGTTATGAACGCCGGAACAACTCGCTGCGCAGCCCATGTCGCTGCATCAACCGATAAAACTCGGTGCGATTGCGCCGGGCGATGCGCGCGGCATGCGCGACGTTACCGCCCGTCAATTTGAGGAGCTGCGCGAGGTAATCGCGCTCGAACTGGTCGCGCGCCTCGATCAAGGACGGCAAGGCTTGCGTTTCCGGCGTGGCCGCTCCGACCGCCAACGCGCGTTCGACCAATGTGCGCGTGATGAGCGGTCCATCGGCCAACACCATGCATTGCTCGACCACGTTCATAAGTTGGCGCACATTGCCTGGCCAGCGTCCGCCGACCAATGCTTCCATCGCGTCGGGCGCGAAACCGGTGATCGACCGTCCGTAACGCGCGCCCAGCGTGCGCGCGAAATGCATCGCAAGCAGCGGAATGTCCTCGCGTCGGTCTTCCAAGGCGGGCAGCACCAGTCGCACCACGTTCAAGCGATAGAACAAATCCTCGCGGAAGGTGCCTTCGCGCAACAGCTCGCCCAAATCCCGATGCGTGGCGGCGACCACGCGCGCATCCGCGTCGAGTTCGCGCATGCCGCCCACGGGGCGCACCTTGCGCTCTTGCAATACGCGCAGCAGCTTGGCTTGCAGCGGTAATGGCATGTCGCCGATTTCATCGAGAAAAATCGTGCCGCCATGCGCCGAGCGCAGTAGCCCTGGATGATCGGCCGTCGCTCCCGAAAATGCGCCTTTAACGTGGCCGAACAATTCGGATTCGAGCAAGGCCTCGGGCAAGGCCGCGCAATTGATGGCGACGAACTGCGCCTCGGCGCGCCGGCTTGCGCCATGAATGGCGCGCGCGACCAGTTCCTTGCCACTGCCGGAGGGTCCAGTCACCAACACCGTGGCGTCGAGCGGACCAACGCGCGAGATTTCCTCGAGCAACGCGAGCATGGCGCGGTTGCGCGTGACGATCGCGCGACGCCAACCGGGCGCGGCTTGATCGGCCGCCGGCGCGCCGAGGTCGAGCAGCTTGCGTACCTCTTCGACCAACGCGCGGCCATCAAACGGTTTGGTGAGGAACGCGGCGGCGCCTTCGCGCGTGGCGGCGACCGCATCGGGAATCGAGCCGTGGGCGGTCAGGATGATGACGGGCAGCATGGGCTCGACCGCGCGCATTTTGCGAAACAGCGCCAAGCCGTCGGCGGCCTCGCCAAGCTCTTCCGGACCGAGACGCAGGTCCACGATCGCGACTTGCGGGCGCACCGCCGTGAGCTGCCCGAGCGCTTCGCCCGCGTTACGCGCGACGTGCGCGACGAAGCCGGACGCTTCTAGCCGCATGGCCAGCAAGGTGAGCAGCGAGTCGTCGTCGTCAACGATCAGGATGCGCGGTGGCGCTGCGGTGTCGTCGTCGAGATGAGCATTCATGCGTCAACAAAAATTTAAGGGCGGGAGGTTGATCCCGAGGGCGCGCGTTCGTTGAGCGCTTTATCGATCTGCTTAAGCGCTTCTAGTTTGCGCTCGGCGTCGGCCGCGCGCCGCTCGAGTTCGCGCACGCGGGTTTCGGCTTGTTCGATGCGCTTGGCATCGTCGGCGGCGCGTTGTTGCGAACGACGCATGAGATCGTCGCTACGGCGACGCTCGGCCAACAGTTGCGCGAACATCGCGGCCGCGTCGCGCACGCTGGCGGGAGCGAACGCGTTGCCGGCCACGTCCTCGGCGAGCGTTTGCGCGGCTTGTTCGTCGCGCGCGGCGTTTTGCGGCGCCGTGAGCAGCATCGCCAGTTGCAAACGACCGACGGGCGAGGTGAGCCCGGCCACGTCGGCGACCTCGCCTCGCAATTCATTCGGACCCATCTCGCGAACACGCGCGAGGTAGTCGGACCATACGATGTCCACATGCGGCAGCACGGTCACGTCGTCCATGGGCGGAACGACGACGACCGGCGACGACGCCGGCGTGGCACAACCCGCCAGCGCGATGAGCGCGGCGGGCAATAAACGATCAAGCCGCATGGGCAAGCCTTTGTTGCGTCATGAGTGGCAGGGCGAACACGAAGCACGCGCCGCTGGGTTCCTGGCCCGGAACACGTGGCACGGCACGCAAGGTGCCGCCGTGGTGGCGAGCAAGCTCGCGGGCGATCGCAAGCCCCACGCCACTGCCGGGCGTGCCGGTCAATGCCGCCGCGCTACCGCGCGCGCTGCCCTCGAAAATCAATTCTTCCTCGCCGGGCGCGACGCCCGGGCCTTGGTCGGTCACGCGCAGGATCGCCACGTTGTTCGACACGCTTAATTGCACGTCCAACGGCCCTTCGCGCGGCGAGAACTTAACGGCATTGGAAATGAGATTGTCGACGATCATGCGCAACTGCTCGGGATTGCCTTCGACCAACGCATGTTGCAGTTGGCTGTTGACGACCATGCGCTTGCCTTCGAGCACGAGCCGATGGTCATCCAACACGGCGCTAACCAAGGCGCTCAATTCGACTTCCATGCGCGGCGCATTGGCGGCGCGACGTTGGTCGTATTGGGCCGCGCGGATCAACGCATCGATTTGCGTAAGCAAACGCGCGGCATTGCGTTCGATGACCGCGAGCACGGCGCGCTGGCGTTCGTTCAACGGGCCGTACAACTCGTCGGCGAGCAATGCTTGGCCTTCGGTGATCGCGGCCAATGGCGTTTTGAGGTCGTGCGACACCTGTTGCTGCAAACGAATGCGCGCTTCGTCAAGTTCGATCAACCGGCGGCGTAGCCAATCGAGTTGTGGACCGATGCGCGCGATTTCGGTTCGGCCCGGCACGCGAACCACGGCTTCCCACTCGCCTTCGCCGAGCCGGCGAATCTCGCTCACGACGCTGCGCACCGGGCGCCATAAGCCCCACGAAAACATCACCGCCAACAACAATGCGAGCGGAACCGCGAGCGCGGCGATCCACGCGAGATCGCGCAGTACTTGGCGTGGATGTTCGGCGAACGCCTCGCGCTCGCGCGCCAATGCGGTTTCCGCCGCGTTGGCGAGTTCGTCGACATCGGCTTGCAAGCTGGGTAACGCGTCGATCGCATCGGCGGCGCGGCTCGACCTCAACGCGGCGAAGACGCGTTGCTCGCTGCGTTGTAGATCGGCGATGCGTTCTTCGATGCGCGCCTTGCGCAAGGGCTCGTCGTTGTTCGCGTCGGGCGGCACGTCGATCGCGGCGACGCGCTCGGCCGCTTCGAGAAAACGCCGGCGTTGGCGCGCATAGGTGTCGACCACCTCGCTACTGCCCAGCACGCGCGCTTGGCGCGCGGCGCGTTCCATCGCCAGCATCGCGTCGCGCAAGGTGCGCGATTGCTCGCCCGCTTGGGCCGCGCGCGCCACCGACGCCTCGCCGCGTTTGGCGATGACCTCGATTTGCGTGACCGCATGCACCAGGGCCACCGCGAGCGGCGCGATGACGATGCCAAACGCGATCAACAACGCCGTCGCGTAAGACCGAGGTAACAGCGGCAACTCGTGGAGTTCAGGCAGCTTCATGACGCCCGAACGTAGCACGACCCCGCCATGCGCGCGGTCAAAGCTTGGCGGCGTCCGGCGCGAAGGCGATCGCGGCGTGCCGCACTACGTCGTTCAAGCAACGCGTGCGGTTCATGATCTCGCGCGCCCAGGCCGCGCCGTTGACGTGCTGCTCGGCGCGTTCGGCGATTTGTTCGAGCACCGCGTGCTCGTAGGCGTCGCGCGAAGTCGCGCGCAACGCGTTCACGGTTTCGACGACGTCGGCGTGCAAGTTCACGAACCCATCTCGGCCAGGCCGCGCGAGCTTGGCGTTCAAGCCTCGGCGCGTGGCTTGAAAACGGTTGTGCGAATACACGATGGCCGCGTCTGGATGTTCGGGCGGGCGCGTATCCAGCAACCAACGCGCGAGCATGAGCGCGTACGCGCCAAGCAACGCGGCGGTTTGCGGCGTGAACGGCGTGTCGAGCACGCGCAATTCAACGGTGCCGAATTCCGGCTTGGGGCGAATGTCCCAGTACAAGTCCTTGATCGTTTCGATCACGCCGTATTGCTTGAGCCGCGCGATGTGCGCCTCGAACGCCATCCAGTCGTGGCACGGCGGCATGATGCCCGCCGTTGGAAACGCGCTCACCACGTGCGAACGCGCGGAGTCGTATCCCGAGTCCTCGCTTTGAATGAAGGGCGACGAGGCCGACAACGCGATGAAATGCGGAACGTAGCGCGCCAATGCCGTGGTTAGCCATACCGCGTCGTCGCCGCTACTTACACCCACGTGAATATGCTGGCCAAACACGGTGAATTGCTTGGCGAGGTAGCCGAACTTGTCGTGCACCTTGGCGAACCGCTCGGTTAGGAAAATGCGCTGTTGTTGCCAACGTTGAAACGGATGCGCGCCGCCGCCCGAGACCGCGACATTCAATCGCGCCGCGTCGTGCGCGAGCGAGCGTGAAAACTCCTGCAACTCTTGCGCGAGCTCCTCGGTGCTGGTGTGCACGCGCGAGTTGAACTCGATCATGCCCTGCGTGATCTCGGGCTTGAGTTGTTCGGCGAATGGCGAATCGCCGGCTAGACGAAGTAAGTCTTCGGCTTCGGTGGCGAGATCGAAATCGCGTCGATTCACGATCTGTAATTCGAGCTCGATGCCGACCGTGCCGACTTCGGATTTACTAAAGGGCAAGCTCTCGGGGCGCAAGCGCTGAATGGTGCGCTCGAACCCCGAATCGTTTTGAACGGAGGAATCGTTTGGAAGCAAAGTCGTCATGGCAATCTCCCAAGCAGGGTGTCGCCGCGCGCCTCGCCCGCGAGGCGAAGCGCTAGTTGAGTTAGGACCGGGCCAGCGATTTCAGACACCACGACGGCGCCCGCGATCACAGGCAACAACGTGGGACCCACCTGCGGCAACATGGCCGCATACAAGGTGCTCACCGAAAGCGCGACTTCGGCCATCGGCGAAAGCGCCAAGCCTAATAAGGCGGCATTGCGTAAACGCACGCGCGCCGGTCGCGCGAACAACGTGGTGGCCAACACCTTCGCCACTAAACGCGCGCCCACCAACGCGGCGATGGCCGGCGCGTACAGCGCGACTTCCGACAAGGACAAACTCGCGCCGACCACCACGAACAACAAAATGGAAAACACGCGTCGCGCTTTGTCGAAATCGGGCTCGAGCAGAAAGCGTTGGCGATCTAAGTTCTTGGAAAACACCGCGAACGCCAACACCGCGACGAGCACCGATAAATTGAATTGATGCGCGACGCCGACCACGAACACCAGCGCTGCGATCAACAACGCGAAGTGGGAATCACGGTCCTTACCGAGCAACGCGGCGAGCAATAGGGTCAACCGCGCCGCGAGCCAACCCGCGACCAAGCCGCCGATGAACATCACGACGGGTGGCCCTAGCGTGTCGACCCATTCTTGCAACCACGATGTGGCTTGCGTCGCGTCGGGTGCCGCCATCGCGCGCAGCACGGGCAGCAAGGCATGCAAGCCGACGAGCGCGAGGATGTTGTTCATCGCGGTCATCGCAAGCAGACGTTTGGTGACATTACCGTCGGCGCCCACGTCGCGCACCACGCTCATCACAACGGCGGGCGCGGTCGCGATCGCGATCAACGCGCCCGTCACCGCCGTTTGCCAATTCACGTTCAGCGCGACCAACGCGGCGGCCACGAAGCAAAACGTTAGTACGCCTTCGGCCACGCTGGTAAGCAGCAACCAACGCTCGCGGCCGATCCATGCAAGATCGAGATAACGACCAAGCTCGAACAACAACAACGCGATCGCGATGTCGGCGAACACGCGCGCGGTGGCGAGCGAACCGGCGTCTAGCCAACCCAATGCGCCAGGACCAATCAACAACCCGATCAACAAATAGATCGTGATGCGCGGTACGAAACGCAATGCGCTAAACAACCGGTCGGCGACGAGACCAGCGATGAGGATGGCGCCAAACAACATTGGCGCATTGATCGATTCGAATGCAAATACGGGAACAATATTCGTCGGCACCCGGGCCTCCTTGGATGCATGCCAACACGAAGCTTCGCATGCCAGGTGGGTCGTTGCGTGCGGGACATTCTGCGGCCCCTTCTTATTTGAATGAAGCGCAGCGAAGCTACCGCGTGATCGCGGAAGCACTCAACCGCGGTAACAAACGCACGCAATTTCCTTGCCCGATGCGTGGGACGCAAGTTTTTGATGCATATAACGCAGGAAACCCGTCGTGCGACGTGGACAAACGGTAAAGCTTGCAAGGGGCGGTGTAATCTCGGCCGCCTTACCCATCGCGCTTGGAGAGCGTTATGCCGGTTAGCCGCCGTCTCTCGTTAACCACCGTCTTAGTGTGCGGTGGACTCGTGCTGACTTTGTCGATGGGCATTCGTCATGGCTTTGGGTTTTGGCAATTGCCGATGACGCAAGCCTATGGGTGGACGCGCGAAACATTCGCCTTTGCTCTCGCCTTGCAAAACTTGCTGTGGGGCGCGACCCAACCATTCGCGGGAATGATCGCCGATCGTTTCGGCGCGTTTCGCGTGTTGCTCGTGGCCACGTTGTTGTACGCGTCGGGGTTGGCGCTCATGGCGTTATCGTCCAATGGACTTATGTTTTCCTCGTCGGCGGGCGTGTTGATTGGACTTGCACTGTCGGGTACGACGTATTCGGTGGTGTATGGCGTGATTGGACGTACCGCGCGCGAGGATCAACGCAGCCAAGCATTAGGCATCGCCGCCGCCGCGGGCTCGTTTGGTCAGTTCGCGATGGTGCCGATCGAGCAAAGCCTTATCGCTGGCTTCGGTTGGCAACACGCATTGGTACTGCTCGCCGGCATCGCGCTAGTGATGGCGCCCTTGGGCTTAGGGCTACGCGAACCCATCGCCCCCGCGACAAAGGCGCGCGAGCAATCCGCGCTTGAAGCGGCGCGCGAAGCATTTGGCCTCGGCAGTTTTCGTTGGTTGATGGCCGGATATTTCGTATGCGGGTTTCAAGTCGTCTTCATCGGCGTGCACTTGCCCGCGTACTTGCGCGACCACAACATGGAAGCGAGTGTTGCCGTATGGGCCTTAGCGCTGATTGGCTTATTCAATGTGTTTGGCACTTACACCGCTGGCCAACTTGGCGCGCGGTTGCCTAAGAAATATTTGCTGTCCACGATTTACTTCGCGCGCGCCGCCGCCATTACGATTTTTCTTCTCGCGCCGTTAAGCGCGTGGAGTGTTTACCTGTTCGCGGCCGTCATGGGCTTCCTATGGCTTTCCACCGTGCCGTTGACGAGCGGCGTTATCGCCACCATCTTCGGCGTGCGGTACTTAGGCATGTTGTCGGGCTTTGTATTCTTTAGTCATCAGGTCGGTTCGTTTCTCGGCGTATGGGCCGGAGGCTGGCTCTATGACCGATTAGGCAATTACGATGTGGTGTGGGCCATTTCCATCGCATTAGGAATTTTCGCGGGGCTTGCCAACTTACCGATTCGCGAACGCCCGCTAGTCCGAGGTCCGATCACGGCAACGGTCGCGGCATAAACCATTTCATTCACTTCGACTTATCGTTGGCTTCATGATCATCCATCGCTCACTGGCATGGCGCGCGGCATGGTGGACCGTCGTCGCCGTGGCCTGCGCGGCCGCGACGGCCGCGTACGTGCGGCCAGAGTTCATGGTG
>DASTRU010000006.1:0-4150 GCA_035761045.1 Burkholderiaceae bacterium
CTTGCAAAAAAGCACTAGGAAATGAAATAAAAAATCCTAGGCTGATTAATTAGAAATAAAATTTCTAAAATTAGCGCGATAAGAAATTAAATATTCAGTCATGGCTATCCCTTTGGACTCCACCGACCTCCGTTTGCTGGAGTTATTGCAAGACGATGCGTCGCTTTCCAACCAAGAGCTGGCGGCGCGCGCGCATGTATCGCCCGCCACGAGTCTTCGGCGCGTGAAGCGTTTGCTGGACGAAGGCGTGATAGAGCGGCGCATCGCGATTGTTTCGCCCGAAAAAACGGCAATGGGGTTAACGGCGATTGTCGAGATCACGCTTGAGCATCAAGGCGCGGAGCATCAAGCCGCGTTTGAGCGGCGTGTCGCTAGTGAAGTCGCGGTGCAACAGTGTTATCGCGTTTCGCCAGGGCCGGATTTCGTGCTCGTCACGCTAGTGCCCGACATGGCGGCGTATCACGCGCTGGCGCATCGGTTGTTTACCGCCGAGGCGAATGTGCGAAACGTGCGTAGCTTCTTTGCCATTCACCGCAGTAAGTTCGAGCCGAAGTTGCCGTTCGCACGGCTTTGACCAATGCGTTACGCGCGCGGCTTTTTTACCGGCCGCTTCCAACCCGGGATGGTCATTTGCTTGGCGCGCGACAAGGTGAGTTGATCTTCCGGTGCGTCTTTCGTCAACGTGGTGCCGGCACCCAAGGTGGCGCCGCGCTTGACCGTCACGGGCGCGATCAACTGCGTGTCGCTGCCGATGAACACATCGTCTTCAATGATGGTGCGGTACTTATTCGCGCCGTCGTAATTGCAGGTGATGGTCCCCGCGCCGATGTTCACGCGTTGGCCAACGGTGGCGTCTCCCACGTACGCCAAATGGTTGGCCTTGGAGCCTTTGCCGATCACGCTGTTTTTTACTTCGACGAAGTTGCCGATATGCGCGCCGTCTTCCAAGGTGGCGCCGGGCCGCAGGCGCGCGAATGGGCCCACCGACACCTCCGCGCCCACCACCGCGTCGACGAGATGGCAGTACGCCTCGACACGCGTTCGCGCGCCAACCTCCACGTTGCGTAACACCGCGTAGGGGCCGACATGCGCGCCATCGCCTAAATGCACGCGGCCTTCGAACACGCAGCCCACGTCGATGAACACATCTTGGCCATGCGTGAGCTCGCCACGAATATCGATGCGCGCGGGGTCGGCCAACGTCACGCCGGCTTCGAGTAAGTCGTTCGCGCGCGAGTGTTGGTATATGCGTTCGAGCGCCGCGAGTTGCGCCTTTGAATTCACGCCCTCGATCTCGAACACGTGCGCCGGCTGCGTCGTCACGACGGGTAAGTGTTCCGCCACGGCGATGCCCACGATATCCGTCAAGTAATACTCGGCTTGCGCGTTGTCGTTGCGTAGCGCGCCGAGCGCGCGTTTTAAAAACGGCGTGGGCGCGACCAAGATGCCGGTGTTGATTTCATTGATCGCATGTTCCTCGGGCGTGGCGTCCTTGTGCTCGACGATGCGACTGACCTGCGTGCCCTCGCGCACGATGCGGCCATACCCCGTGGGGTCGGACACATGCGCGGTGAGTAGGCCAAGCCGTTCGGTGCCGGCCGCGTCGAGCAGGGCGCGCAAGGTGTCGATGCGCGTCAATGGCACGTCGCCATACAGAACTAGCGTGGGGGTCGCGTCGTCCAAGTACGCGACGGCTTGTTGCACGGCATGGCCCGTGCCAAGTTGCTCGGTCTGCGTGGCCCACGTCACGGCCGCATTCGGGAACGCGGCCTGCACATGATGTGCGCCGTGACCGATCACCACGACCAATTGGCCGGGCGCTAGACCGCGTGCCGTCGACAGTACATGGCCGAGCAAGGACGTTCCGGCGAGTGAATGCAACACCTTGGGCAGGTCCGAGCGCATGCGCTTACCCTTGCCCGCTGCGAGGATGACGATGTTCAAACCCTTTGGCGACATAACGCGGCTTCCGGCAAAAATGGCGGGGCAGTCTAGCACCGGCTCTTGGCGTCGATACGTCGCATGGGCGATGACGGCCTGCGCGGTTTTGATCGTCGCGGCATGCAGCACGGTACGCTTTGGTTACAACCACGCCGATACCGTGCTGCTGCTGTATGTCGACAACTATCTCGACCTGGACGAGCGCCAAGAGCAACTCGCCCGGGACGCGGTGCGCAAGGTGTTGGCCTGGCACCGCGTGCACGAGTTGCCAGGGTATGTGAATGAGCTGACCACCGTGCGCGACAACATCGAGACCGGCCGCGTCACGCCCGAAAACGTCGCCGCGCTCAATGAAGCGATCACCGCGTCCATCGAACGCACGCTCGCCTTCGCGGCGCCGTTGTTAAGCGACGTGGTGCAAACGCTTAAGCCCGACCAAATCGCGCATCTGCGTCGCAAGATCGACAAGAACAATGCGGAATTCAAGCGGCAATATTTAACCGGCACGTTGGATGATCAACAGCAAGCGCGCGCGGACAAGCTCGTCGAACAATTCGAACGGTGGTTTGGCAAGCTCGACCGCCATCAACGCGACGAATTGCGCGCGTTGGCCGACGCCAGGTCATACGACAACGCCACGTGGTTCGCCGAACGTCAACGTCGGCAGCAGTTGCTGTTCGCGTTGATCAACGATGTTCAAACGCGTAAACCCACGGGCGAGCAAGCGACGAAATTACTCGCGCGATACATCGACGAGTTTGAACGGCCGCGTCATGCCGACGCACGCGCAGTGAATGAACGCATGCGTGTGAATACGCGGCGTTTGATCGCCGACATGATCGGCCGCATGACCGACGCGCAGCGCGCCACCGCGGTCAAACGCGTTCAACGGTGGATTGACGACTTTCGGCTGTTGCAGACCGATTCCGCGTGAAAAACATCACGGCCGGAGTTCATCGTGAGGGCGTTTGTCGCGAATCAAACTCAGGCCTAGCGCTCGCCCCTATGGAAAACATGCAGAGGGGATTTAGCTATTCCCCTGATAGTCATAAACTTTCATGCTCCATAAACTCTCGTCCTAAGCGCTGTCAGTTGGCGCTGCGAGTTGAGTTCATCCGCGTGCACGCGATTTCCCACGCCGTGATGATGACCAGCCCGTTGCCTTCTCCTCCCCGAGAACCTACGCAGATAGGTTCCGTTGCACTCCGCGCGCGGCGGCTCGTACGAAAGGTCGATCGGACCACTCCGTACGAGCCGACCGTGGCACGGTAGATTCCTCCCGCGTTGTCGACATAAAGCGCTAGCATGTCCGGCACGATTCGCGGGAGATTCATCATGAAACAAGGCGAAGACCTGCGCGCCGCGCAAGTGCCGTTATTCAACACGCCCATCATCCTCGCGCCGCAAGACGTTAGCCGCGATGTGCTAATCGAGAAATACGCGAAGGACGGCGAAACCACGATCGACGAAGTGCGCCGCCGCGTGGCCCACGCCTTGGCCGCGCAAGAGCGCGAGCCCGAACGTTGGGCCGAAGCGTTTTATCAAGCGCAAGTCGATGGGTTCATCGCGGGTGGGCGCATCAACTCGGCGGCGGGCACGACGTTGCAAGCCACGCTTATTAATTGCTTCGTGCAACCGGTGGCCGATTCGGTCTCGGGTTATGACGACGCGGCGCATAAGCCCGGTATTTACGTCGCGCTTCAACAAGCGGCCGAGACGATGCGACGTGGCGGCGGCGTCGGATACGACTTTTCGCAAATTCGTCCAAAAGGCGCGTTCGTCAAAGGCACGCAAAGCTCGGCGAGTGGCCCGGTCAGCTATATGCGCGTGTTCGACCAAAGTTGCAGCACGGTGGAAAGCGCGGGCGCGCGACGTGGCGCGCAAATGGGTGTGTTGCGCGTTGATCATCCGGACATTCTCGAATTCATTCACGCCAAGCGCGACGGTTCGCTAAGCAACTTCAATATGAGCGTGGGCGTGACCAACGCGTTCATGCAAGCGGTCGAGCAAGACGCGCCATGGGAACTCGTGCATGGCGTGCCGCCCGGCAACGAACACGGCGCGCCCAAGCAACGCGCCGATGGTTTATGGATCTACCGCACCATGCGCGCGCGCGACATTTGGGCGCAGATCATGGAGAGCACGTACAACCATGCCGAGCCCGGCGTGCTGTTTCTCGACCGCATCAACGCCGACAACAATCTTTGGT
>DASTRU010000007.1:0-6475 GCA_035761045.1 Burkholderiaceae bacterium
TTGCGTTTGCGCGTGGCCGACCCGTTGTTGGGCGACGCGGCGCATGCCGATAAATTACGCGCGGCGCTCACGCAGCGATTTGGCCGACCCGTGCGCTTGCAAGTCGAGGTGGGCGCCACGTCCAACACGGCGGCCGCCCAAGCAAGCGCCCAAGCGCAAGCGCGCCAACAGGCGGCTGAACAAGCGTTTGCCGCCGATCCTCTTGTGCGTACCGTGATGGATCGGTACGGCGCTAGCGTCGTGCCGGGCTCGGTACGTGCGCTCGATAACTAAGTCCTTCTTCGTTTTCCTTAGGAATTTGCCATGATGAAAGCCCAGATTGGTCAGCTCATGAAGCAAGCGCAGCAGATGCAAGAAAACATGCGCAAGATGCAAGAGCAACTCGCGTCCGTCGAGGTGGAGGGGCAAAGCGGCGCGGGCATGGTCAAGGTGCTCATGACCTGCAAGAACGAATGCAAGCGCATCACCATCGATCCAAGCTTGCTCGGCGAAGACAAGGACATGCTCGAAGACTTAGTGGCCGCCGCGGTGAACGACGCGTTGCGCAAGGCCGAAGCCACGTCGAGCGAAAAAATGTCGGGCTTAACCGCTGGCCTGCCGTTGCCCGCCGGCTTCAAATTACCGTTTTAAGTAAGCGCGCCCTCCATCGCGATGGAAGGACCAACCACGCTCGCCGCCTTGGTGGACGCATTGCGTCGTTTGCCGGGAGTGGGGCCTAAATCGGCGCAGCGAATGGCCTTTCATCTTTTGCAGCACGATCGCGACGGAGCGATCGCCTTGGGCAAGGCCTTGTCCGCCGCGGTCGATACCGTGCGGCATTGCTCGCTGTGCAATACCTTCACCGAGAGCGAGGTGTGCGATGTATGCGTGTCGCCCTCGCGTGACCGTTCGCTTTTATGCGTGGTGGAAACACCGGCGGATCAACTCGCGGTCGAGCAAACGCATGCCTACAAAGGGCTTTACTTTGTGTTGATGGGGCGCCTAAGTCCGCTCGATGGCGTCGGGCCCAAGGATATTGGCATGGACCGGATGCTTGATCGCGCGAGCGATGGCGTCGTGCGTGAAGTCGTGTTGGCGACGAGTTTTTCCAACGAAGGCGAAGCCACCGCGTATTACGTGACCGAGTTGCTCAAGCGTCGCGCGGAGCAATCGGGACAGCCGCTTAAGATTTCCCGCCTCGCGCGCGGCGTGCCCGTCGGCGCGGAACTTGAATACGTCGATTTAGGAACGATCGCCCAAGCATTGATCGACCGCCGTTGATTTTCAACGCTCACTAAGGAGCCGTGGCCATGACACTCGCACTTCTTTGCATCGTGGTGGCGTCGATCTTGCCGATCGTGTGCGCGGGATTTTCGAAGGTAGGCGCGTTTCGTCGTGGCGAGGGCGGGTTCGACAACCATCACCCGCGCGAATGGTTGGCTAAACAAACTGGATTCAGAGCACGCGCCAACGCGGCGCAAGCCAACTCGTGGGAGGCGTTGATCGTATTCGCGCCCGCCGTGTTGGCCGCGCATTGGTTGAACGCGCCGCAAGCGCGTATCGATGCGTTGGCGGTGGCGTTTATCGTCGCGCGCGTTTCGTACATCGCGCTTTATTTAAAAAACCAGGCGAGCGCGCGTTCGATCGTCTGGGCGCTTGGTTTTTTCATCTCGCTTGGTTTTTATTTCCTAAGTTTTTTTCCGGCATGACAACAACAAAAACGTCCGGACCGCTCGCGGGCATCAAAGTACTTGAACTCGGCACCTTGATCGCGGGACCGTTTTGCGCACGTTTGCTCGGCGAGTTCGGCGCCGAGGTCATCAAGATTGAATCGCCGCCCAACGAGGACGGCCAAGGCGGCGATCCGTTACGACGTTGGCGCGTGTTGCATGAAGGCACGTCGTTGTGGTGGAGCGTGCAAGCGCGCAATAAAAAATCCATCGCGATCGATCTTAAGTCCGACGAAGGGCGCGATGTCGCGCGTCGTTTGGCGCTCGACGCCGATGTCGTCGTCGAGAATTTTCGGCCTGGCGTGTTGGAAAAAATGGGCTTGGGTTGGGAGGCGTTGCACGCTATCAATCCGTCGCTCGTGATGGTGCGGCTTTCGGGTTACGGCCAAACCGGTCCGCTCGCGCGCGAGCCTGGGTTTGGCGCGATTGGCGAGAGCATGGGCGGCATGCGCTATGTGAGCGGGCATCCCGACCGACCGCCGGTGCGTATTGGCATCAGCATTGGCGATTCGCTCGCGGCCTTGCATGGCGTGATCGGCGCGCTCATGGCGTTACGGCATCGCGATGCCACAGGTGGCCGCGCGGCGAGGGTGGGTGATGCTTATGTTGGTGGCGGGCAAGGGCAAATGGTTGACGTGGCGTTGTACGAAGCCGTGTTCAACATGATGGAAAGCTTAGTGCCCGAGTACGACGTGGCCGGTGTTGTTCGCGAACGTACCGGAGGCGCGTTACCCGGCATCGTGCCCAGCAACACTTACACGACGCAAGACGGCGAAAACATCGTGGTGGCGGGCAACGGCGACGCGATTTTCAAACGCCTTATGCAAGCGATTGGCCGCGACGACTTAGCGCACGACCCCGCGCTTGCGACCAACGACGGACGCGTGCCGCGCACCGAAGAGATCGACGCGGCGATTCAAGCGTGGTGCTCGCGTCATGCGATTAACGACGCGCTTTCGATACTTAAAGCGGCCGATGTGCCGGTTGGAAAAATTTATTCCGTCGCCGATATGTTGCGCGACCCGCATTACCTCGCGCGGCAGATGTTTGAACAACATCGTTTCGCCGACGGTACCGGCATCAAGTTACCAGCCGTGGTGCCTAAGTTGAGCGAAACGCCGGGCGGCACGCGTTGGCTCGGTCCAACCCTCGGCGCGCATACCGATGAAGTACTGCATGCATTAGGTGTCGACAACACAACGATTGCCCAATGGCGGCAACGCGGCGTGGTGGCTTAGTTTTAAACGTGGTTTTTTTATAAGGAGAACTTTGCGATGACGTTGAATCGTTTGGCTAATGTCTTGGTTGCCGGCGCGTTTGCATTGGGCGGGCTCATGACGACCGCGCACGCGGCGGCACCACAAGTTAAAACACAAGCGCCGGGTTTTTATCGAATGATGCTGGGCGATGTCGAAGTCACCGCGTTGTTGGACGGCACCTTGATGCTGCCGATGACTAAGTTGCTTTCCAACACCACGCCGGCCAAGGTCGAACGCGCGCTCGCCAAGTCGTATCTCAAGGATCCTGTGGAAACCTCGGTCAACGCGTACTTAATCAACACGGGATCAAAGCTCGTGTTGGTGGATGCCGGAGCGGCCGGCTTGTTTGGCGCGACGCTTGGCAACGTGATGGCGAATTTGAAGGCGGCCGGGTATCAGCCGGAGCAAATCGACGAGGTGTACATCACGCACATGCATCCCGATCATGTGGGCGGGCTGATGGCCGGAGACAAACTCGCGTTTCCTAATGCCGTAGTGCGCGCCGATCGTCGCGACGCGGAATTTTGGTTAAGCGAAGCCAACCTAAACGCCGCGTCTAAGGACAACAAAGGGTTTTTTGAAGGCGCAATGGCGTCGCTCAATCCGTACATCAAGGCCGGCAAGTTCAAACCGTTCGATGGCAATACCGATTTAGTGCCGGGCATCAAGGCGGTGGCAAGCCATGGTCATACGGCGGGGCACACAATGTACGTCGTGGAAAGCCAAGGCCAAAAGCTTGTGCTGTGGGGCGACTTGATGCACGCCGCCGCCGTTCAATTCGCCGAGCCGTCGGTCACGATTCAATTCGATACCGACTCCAAGGCGGCGGCGGTCGAGCGCAAGAAGGCCTACGCCGACGCGGCCAAGCACGGTTACTGGGTCGCGGCTTCGCACCTGCCGTTTCCAGGCATTGGGCATATTCGGGCCGACGGCAAGGGCTACGCATGGGTGCCGGCTAATTACGCGGTGCCTAAGCCCTAACGAAGCGCGGCATCGCGATTGCTGAAGGCGTTCACACTGTTTTCGTGAATGCGTGATGAATCGAATGCCTCGTGCGATTGAATTTGGTGATTTGCGTCGTACAACGCCCATCGACTCCGCCTTCGGCCTTGGCCGTGGGCGGCCGGTGGACCGGTATTACATCGAGGCGTTTCTCGAACGCCATGCCGACGACATTCGCGGGCATGTGCTCGAGGTGACCGAAGCAAACTACACGCATCGCTATGGCGGCGATAAGGTCATTCAAAGCGATGTGCTGTGCGCGCCACCAGGTAACGCCAACGCCACCATCGTCGCCGACCTCGCACACGCCGACGAACTGCCCGGCGAGCAATTCGATTGTTTTATTTGCACGCAAACCTTGACCTACATCTATCCGCTTGAGCGCGCGTTGCATCACGCGCATCGCTTGTTGCGACCGAACGGCGTGTTGCTTGTGACCGTTCCAGGCATTAGTCAAATAAGTCCGACCGACGATTCGACATGGGGCGAGTATTGGCGCTTTACGCGACGCTCGTTGACGCGTTTATTGCAAGGCGCGTTTGGCGAGGACAACGTCAGCGTGCGCTCGTGCGGCAATGTATTGACATCGATCGCGTTTCTACATGGGCTCGCGATGGAAGATTTATCGCGCGACGAGCTCGATGTTCACGACGAGCATTACCCGCTGGTGATATTGGGCCGCGCGGTGAAGTCGCAGGCCTAAGGCGTATTCGTGGCGAACTTTAAGCGTGGGATTGTGGCGAGCGCATGGCGCGCGATCGTGATGGTCATATGGCTTGCATGCGCGCCGATTGCGTTCGCTGAAACGCGCTACACCGTCGAGATCGACACCGAGGTCGATCGCGCGCGCGAGTTGCTTGAAAAACATCTGGAGTTGATGCGCCGTCGCGAGGACCCCGAAGTCGATCGCGAGCAGCTCGATATTTTGGTGGACCGCGCGGTGCGCCAAGCGCGCACCTTGTTCGCGACCGAAGGATTTTTCGAGCCGGAGGTACAAGCGAGTATCGATGATTCCGAACGGCCGTGGCGCGTGCGGCTCACCGTCGCCGCCGGCCGCCCGGTGCGCGTTCGCAATATCGACTTCGCCTTGGTGGGCGCGGGTGCCGAAGCCGGCGAGCGTTTGTACGAGGCGCGTCGTTTGGACGAGCAATGGCGCATCGTCGCGGGCCGTCGTTTCAGGCAAGAAGATTGGGACGCCACTAAGACCGCATTGCTGCGCGAATTGCGCGCGCAATTGTTTCCCGATGCACGCATCGCGCAATCGCGCGTGGAAGTAAAGCCCGATGCCCGCGTGGCGGACGTGACCTTGCATATCGAACCCGGCGACCCGCGTTACTTTGGCGACATCAGCGTGACGGGGTTGCAGCGTTACACGCCCAACACGGTGCTCAACTTGAATCAAGAAGTCGTGCCGGGCGGACCGTTCGAGCAATCACGCTTGCTTGATTTTCAAAGCCGCGTGCAAACCACGCCGTACTTCAAGGACGTCATCGTCACGCCGGCGTTCGAGGAGGTGGATGATCAAGGCCGCGTGCCGATCATTGTGCGGGTGAACGAACAACCGACCAAGACCGTCACGCTCGGCGCGGGTTACAGCACGAACACGGGCTTGCGTAGTCAATTCGGGTTCGATCATTACGACATCTTCGATCGCAGTTGGCGTTGGACGAATTTGCTGAAACTCGAACAACGCGAGCAATCGTTCGAGTCGGCCATCGCGTTGCCGACCAATGCCAAGCGGTACGACGATTCTTTGCGCACGGTGTTCAAGCATTCCGATATCGAGGACCTCGATACGCGAAGCGCCGAACTAAATTTGCGACGCGCGCGCACCGAGCGTGAGTACCAACGCGCGTTTGGCGTGCGTTATTTGTTCTCGCAAGAACGGCCCAAGGGCGGAGACGAGCGCATCGCTCGCGCCTTGATTCCTTACGTAACGTGGACGCGTCGTCGCCTTGACGATTTCACCTATCCGCGCCAAGGCGATTTACTCAATCTGCAACTTTCGGGCGCGAGCAACGCGGTGTTGTCCGACGCGACGTATGTGCGCACCTATGCGCGGTACTTGCGTTTGTTTCCGGTGGGCGAGCGCGATGTGTTGTCGGCGCGCGCCGAGGCGGGGTATGTCGCGGCCGAATCGCGCTTTGGAATTCCGCAAGACGAGTTGTTTCGCGCGGGCGGCGACGCGTCGATTCGCGGGTACTCGTATCAATCGATTGGCGTGAAGGAAGGCACGGCCACCGTGGGCGGGCGGTATCTCGCGCTGGCTGGACTTGAATACACGCATTGGTTTCGCGGTGCGTTCGGCATGGGCGTGTTCGTCGATACCGGCGACGCGTTCGACGACCGGCGCGAGTTCAAGCTCTACACCGGATACGGTTTAGGTCCGCGCTGGCGCAGCCCGGTGGGGCCGATCAACATCGATCTCGCTTATGGCGATCGCGCGCAAACCTTTCGCGTGCATTTTTCGCTCGGCTTGGTGTTTTAAACATGGCGATGCACGAA
>DASTRU010000008.1:0-7287 GCA_035761045.1 Burkholderiaceae bacterium
AGATTGATCGCTTTATGTTGGGCGGCCAACGCGCTCATCACGGTGAAAATAGTGGTGCCGACCTTGGGCAACTTGTTAGGCAGGGCGGGCGAGGAGGCGGAGATGGAAAGGTCTAGGGCATTCATGGCGAGCAATGACGGCTGGATGGGCGATTTATTTACAAGACTAAGAGATCATCTAAAACACCACCGGGTGCCATCACCATCAGAGGTGCGAGCTTTCTTGCGAGTTTAAGCACGGCGCGATCCTTACTAATTAAAGCCACCGCATTACCGCCAACAGCCAATTCGATGAACTTTTGATCCGAAGCATCGCGGCATCGAGGCACGTGTGGCGGAACATGCGGATCAATATGTCTTACGCGCGCGAGCGTGTCTTTTAGCCGCCAATCGAGATCGGCCTTGCGATCGCGAAGATGCGCGCGGGCGGCCACGAAGCGTAATTCCTCTTCGCACGCATTCGACATCAGCGCCACGCATCTGTTGTCTTGTAATGCGCGCGAAAGTTCGGTGCATCGCGGATCATCGAACACTAGTATGTCAAGCCACACATTGGTGTCGAGCACGACCGCGAGCGGTTGAGTGGATAAGCGCATGTTCATGGGGGCGAGATGGTAGCGCGGCTTGCCGTATGCTTATCGACCCTCATGTTCACCATTGACCAATCGCGATGTTGATTTTGCTGTCGCCCGCTAAAACGCTCGACTTTGATACGCCCGCCGTTACCGACCATGCCACCACTCCCGACTTCATCGCCGAGGCAAAGCAGTTAATTGGCGAGTTAAGGCAACGCGATGAAAAAGCCATCGCCGAATTGATGGACTTATCCGACGCGCTTGCGCGGTTGAACGTTGAACGCTACGCGGCATGGAAGCCCAAGCACGACGCACGAAACTCAAAACAAGCCGTGCTCGCTTTCAATGGCGATGTATACGAAGGACTTAACGCGTCAGAACTGTCGGCGACCGAGCTTGAATGGGCGCAACAGCATGTGCGTATTTTGAGCGGCTTGTATGGCGTGCTTAAACCCTTGGATCGCATACAACCGTATCGCCTTGAAATGGGCACTCGATTACCCACGGCCCTTGGCAAGAATCTTTATGCGTTTTGGGGCGACAAGATCGCGCGGGCCTTGAATGCCGACTTAGGCACGCGCAAAGGCAAGTCGCGCGTGGTGGTGAATTGCGCGAGTGACGAGTACTTCAAAGCCGTAAGCGTCGATCAACTCAACGCGCCGGTCATTCAGCCGGTGTTTGAGGATTGGAAGGGCGCGTGGAAGGTCGTGAGCTTTCATGCAAAGCGCGCGCGAGGTTTGATGGCGCGTTATGCGATTGACCATCGCGTGTCCGACCCTGAACGGCTTAAGGCATTCGATGTGGAAGGCTACGTGTTCGACGAAAGCGCGTCGAACGAGCACACATGGCGCTTTCGCCGCCGGGAGACTTAAGGATGAGCGTGCGAGTAAGTTCGATGGTAGACGCGGGCGCGATCGAGGTGGCGGGCATCGATGGCGATCGATTGCATCTACGAATTCGTGCCGACCTTACCACCGACCAAACCTGCGATTTCAGGCAGTGGTTTCACTTCCGCGTGCAAGGCGCGGCGGGGCGACGACTAACGTTGTTATTCACCAATGCCGGAGCTTGTACGTATCCGGGTGGCTGGCCGGGGTATCGCGTGTGCGCGAGCATCGATACCGAACATTGGTTTCGTATCGATACCGATTACGACGGCGCGGTCATGGCGGCCACGGTGCAATGCGAACACGACTCCATATGGTTCGCTTACTTCGAGCCTTATCCGTGGCAGCGTCATTTAGCCTTACTCGGTCATGCGCAAGGCGGGCGCGACGCGCGGTCACTCGACTTAGGCGGCACGCTAGACGGTCGTGACTTCAACGGCATCGCCATCGGCAATCCCCACGGCAAACCCGCATGGATCATCGCGCGTCAACATCCTGGCGAAACGATGGCCGAGTGGTTCGTCGAAGGCATGATCGAACGCTTGCTCGATGTCAACGACTCCTTGGCGCGCACGCTACTAGACCACGTGCGGTTTTACATCGTGCCGAATATGAATCCCGATGGAAGCGTGCGAGGTAATTTGCGCGCGAACGGCGCGGGGGCAAACTTAAATCGCGAATGGATGAATCCCTCGCGCGAGCGCAGTCCGGAAGTGTTGGCGGTTCGAGAACGCATGCTTGCAACGGGCTGCGAGTTCTTCTTGGACGTGCACGGCGACGAAGCCTTGCCGTATGTATTCGTCGCCGGCAGTGAAATGCTGCCGAGTTACACCGAGCACCAAGGGCAACTACAAAAACGATTTTGCGATCAATTCAAGCTGGCAAGTCCCGACTTTCAAACCGAGCATGGATACGACCCGGGTAAATATAGTCAGGACGCCCTCAAGCTCGCATCGAAGTGGGTCGGTCATGAATTTGGATGCTTGTCCCTCACGCTTGAAATGCCCTTTAAAGACAACAACAACTTGCCGAACGCGCAAGTCGGTTGGAACGGTGCGCGCAGTAAAGCCTTGGGGCGCGCGGCGCTGGCGCCGATGTGGGCGGTGTTAAGTAAAAGTTAAGGATCTTCGCTTACGTACTTACGACTTGCCGACGCTGGTAAACATATTCCCCATCGTCATCTCGTCCACTCGCCCGGGAAAACTAATGTCCTTGCGCATCGCCCAACTTACGACTTGGTGATATAAAAAAATCGCTTGCCGATTTTTAAGGATGACGGCGGCCGCCTCGCGTGCCAGCGCTTCGCGCGCGTTGTCGTCCGGTGTGGCGCGTGCCTTGCGCAGCAGGGCGTCGAGTTCCGGATAACTGCCCCGGCCGTTATTCCACGATCCCCAACCTTCCTTTTCGTCTTGCGTGGCGAATTGGTAGCGCATCGACGAGTCGCCCGACAACGATCCCCAGCCAATCAAGTTAAAACTGAACTCCGATTTATTCGCACGCGCGAAGTAAGTCGAAGATGGCATGGTTTCGACACGTACATTGACGCCGATGCGCGACAACATGCTTGCAACGGCTTGCGCCACTTGCTCGTCGTTAATGTAGCGATTGTTAGGTCCATGCATTACTAATGCAAAGCCATTGGGGTAACCCGCTTCACTCAGTAATTTTTTCGCGCCGTCTGGGTCGTAAGGTTCGGGCTTAAGGTCGGGGTTATGGCCAAACGTGCCCGGCGCCATCAAGTTAGCGCTCGGTTTCGCCAAACCTTCCATGACGCGATCCACCAAGGCTTGGCGATTAATCGCCTTATCAAACGCGAGACGCACGCGCGGGTCCTTGAACGGATTCTTCGTAAGCGGCTTGCCGTTTTTGTCGCTTATGAATGGCGATATATCGCGCGATTGGTCCATATGAAAAAATAAGGTGCGCCACGACACCTGCTCGACGGTGCGCAGCGACGCCGTGCTTCGAATGCGTTTGATGTCTTGCACCGGAATGTTTTCGACGGCGTCGACATCGCCCGCCAGCAACGCCGCGATACGTGGCGCGTCTTGAGTCAGCATCCGCAGCGTGACGCGCTCAAACACCGGCTGTAGCCGTAACGGACCGCCCCAATACTTATCGTGACGAACAAGCTCGATACGATCTCCACGATTAAATCGTGCGAGTTTGTAAGGACCGGTGCCGATGGTGGCGCGGCCGTTATCCCAATCCGCTTGCGCGGTGGAATTTTCGGCGACGCGCTTTTGCACAATCATCACATTGCTTAGATCCTGCGGTAGCCATGCGTTATTCGGCATGCTCGTTGTAATGCGCACCGTATGCGAGTCCACCGCGCGCATGCGCTCCACGCCGCGAACGAAGCTTGCAAAACCACTGGGCGTACCCGTTAACTGCTTAGGACGTTCGAGCGAGAACAACACGTCCGCCGCGGTAAGTTCGGTACCGTCATGCCATTGCACGCCGCGTTTTAGTTTGAATTCCCAGGTGACGGGATCCACTAACTTCCATGATTCGGCCAAGCTTGGTTTGTAGCGACCTTGTGGATCGGGTTCGATCAATGCGTCGAATACATGGCGCGCGACGGCGATGTTGGGACCGGTATTCAACCAATGCGGATCCACGGTAGTCACGTCGCCCGACATGCCAATACGTAATTCTTGAGTAGCTGCGATACCGCTTCCAAGCCGAAGCGCGAGCGGTAAGCTCGCCAGAGTGACTAAGGTTTGACGGCGATACGTATTAGGAGTGTGAATCGAGCGCTGTCGTGCAAGCATGAAATGTCCTTTTTTATTCACGGCCTTCAAACGTTATGCAACGCGAATGCCAGAAATTGATTGCTTTGCAAAAGACTAAAGTTGTCGTCGGCGCACATGACAAGTAAGCGCGCGCCAGAGGGCAGGCGCGGGCCAATCGCGATACCTTCGAGGTTATCCACCGCGACGGGCAATGTGTCGCTGTTGAGTACCAGGCGTTTGCGTAACGGGGTGTAGCCATTGTGATGCCTGAGGGAAGGCACGGTAATAACATCGGTCGCGCCGTTGTCGGCATCGGCTAAGTACAAATGAATGGTGACGCCTGCTCCGAAGGCATAGCTGCGTTCGATCACGAGAAACTTCGCCGCGTCGAGCGACAGCACTTCGCTGATCCCCGTATCGGCGAAAGCCCTCGCGGGTAAGCCAAGCAGCGGTGCCTTGGGCATGGCTGAAAGCGGATACGCGTATTGCGCGGTTGGTTGACCGCTACGCAGGTCGAAGCGGGTAAAGCGCACCATCGCGCCATGTTCGACCGACGGCTCATCGTCGTCTTGCTTAAGTGGGCCTTCAAGACAGGCCCATAAGGATTGCCCATCCGGCGTGAATGCGAGGCCTTCGAACGAGGCGTTGTCGTAAGGGCCGCTAATGCGACCGTTACGCAGCGCCAACGCTTGTGGCAGCGGCAGTTCGCGAAGAAAGTTTCCCTGCGTGTCGAACTCGCGAATCCACGGCTGACGTCGCGCGCGCGGCACGCCTTCGCTCGCGATCCATAAGGTGCCCGTTGGCGATACGCGAACCGTCTCGGGGTCCAACGCATTCTTCGGATAAAGAGCGCCTTGCGGCGTACGCAACGCGATGGCGTCGTGCACTTGTACGTCAAGCCCGGCCGACGTCCAAGAAATGCGCGCGGTGTAAACGCGTGCCGGAGCGTGTTCCGAGCGATCGTCCGTCACTAGCCACCAAATGTCGCGCTTCGCGTCGTAATCGATGCCCGACAAACCTCCCAGCCGCATACCTTTGATATCAAGCGCGGGCAGTTTTGCTTCGCCAAGAAATTCAAGAGCGATGGCCGCGCGTTCGTCAACTGCGATGGATGGGCGAGGCCGCGAGCAGGCCGCGACCACCGGGCTCAGCGCTAGCGCGGCGAGTAAACGACGGCGCAGCATCCGCGTGTTAATGGCGCATTTGCCCGGGCGGCATGGTGCGATCCGCGGGATCGCTGCTAAAGAGTTGCGCGACGTCGACCGCGTCGAACACATAGACCGTGCCGCAGTACTCGCAAGTGCTGCGTACCTGCCCGAGTTCCTCGATGACGGAATCGATCTCCTCGCGACCGAGCGACAACATCATGTTGCCGACCTTCTCGCGGGAGCAGGTGCATTGAAAGCGTGCGTTGCGGGTACCGAGCAATAACGCGTGCTCTTCCCAAAACAATCGACGCGCGACCTCCTCGGGTGGCAAGCCCAAAAGTTCTTCGCTGCGAATGGTGCTCGCCAAGTGGCGAATGCGTTCCCATGCTTGTTCGTAGACGGCCTCTTGGCGTTTCTCGACTTCGGTCGTGCCACCTTCGGACGGAAGGCGTTGCAACAACAAACCGGTCGCGGCCTCGTCGCTGCATGCAAGCCATAGTCGCGTGTCGAGTTGTTCGGAGCGCGCCATATAGCCTTCGAGAATCTCGGCCACCGAGTCGCCTTCGACGGGCACCACGCCTTGATACGGTTGTTGCCCCGGCTTGCGGTCGCGGGGGTCAAGCGTGATGGCCATGCGCGCGCGGCCATGCACGTTCACGAGCGATTGCAATGGCGCGTCGTCATCGATGTCGGCATTGGGGTCGACTTTGGCCGTGGCGCGCATGCCGAGATCGGAATTGCATTCAGCGACCAACAATTTGACGGGACCATCGCCATGCAATTGCATGACGAGCGCGCCATCGAACTTCAATGTCGATGAAAGCAATGCCGCGGCGGCAAGCATTTCGCCCAGCATGCGCTCGACAGGCGCTGGGAAATCGTGCAACGAGACGATGTGGCGCCACGCGGTGCGAATCGCCACCGCTTCGCCGCGCACCGGAGCGTCGTCGAACATGAACTTGATGAGCCTATCGCCGGCGGGGTCAGAGGAATCCGAGCGCATCTTTAATGTCCTGATCGTTAGGGAGCTTGCCCGAGCGAAAACGCGCCACGCGCAAACCGGCCGCTTGAGCCAAACGCGCGATACGTTCCGCACCCGGCGGTTCGTCAAGCAACACGATGGCAAGTGGCGACGAATCTTTACGACAAACGGCGAAGTCGGCCAATAAACCACCGTCGTCGCCTCGTGCATCCAATACATGCGCCAACGCGGGCTGCACGAGAATCATCGTGCTTGGCAACGCCGATTGCAGCCGCGCGAACAAGGCTTGTTGTCCTTCGTTAAGCGCGCGGCGAATGGCTGGTGTGGTGGACGACGGCACCGAGCGCGACGGCGCGGCCGCTTTTTTCAATACGAGTAATACGATCGCCGCGAGTACTAACAACAGAACAAACTTCATCTGCGGAAGTTCCTTAAGCGTTTGGTTCAACCAATTCGCCTGAGCGCGGTTTTATAAACCTTCGCGCGCTCTACATACGCTTGGGTATTGCGACGCATACGCGCGATGTCCTCGTCGCTCAGCAAACGCGCGACGCGCGCGGGCGTGCCGAGAATCAATGCGTTATCGGGAAACTCCTTGCCTTCGGTCACCAATGCGCCCGCGCCGACCAAGCAGTTGCGGCCAATCTTCGCGCCATTGAGCACCACGGCTTGAATGCCGATCAAGCTGCCATCTCCAATCGTGCAACCGTGCAGCATGGCTTGATGGCCGATGGTGACACCCGTGCCGATCATGCAAGCAAAGCCTGGGTCGGTATGCAGTACCGCGCTTTCTTGCACATTGGAATCGTCGCCGACGACGATGGGCTCGTTATCGCCGCGCAAGGTGGCTTGCGGCCATACGCTGGCCCGCGCGCCGAGCGTGACGGTGCCGATCACTTCGGCGGACTCGGCCACATAGGCGGTGGGATCGATATCGGGAACGCGGTCACCGAGCTGATAA
>DASTRU010000009.1:0-8245 GCA_035761045.1 Burkholderiaceae bacterium
GAACGCGGATCGCGGGACCGGACAGACGACGACACGACCAGGATCAGCCAGGAGAGCGACATGGGCGAGATGACCGAGGGCGGGCATCTGAACGCAGGCATCGACCTGAGCCAGTTCTATCAGGTGTTCTTCGAGGAGGCGGGCGAGAACCTCGAGAACATGGAGCAGCTGCTCCTGGATCTCGACATCGAGTCGGCCGACGACGAGGAGCTGAACGCGATCTTCCGCTGCGCGCACTCGATCAAGGGTGGCGCGGCGACGTTTGGCTTCGAGGATGTCGCGGAGCTAACTCATAAGATGGAGACGCTGCTCGATAAATTGCGGCGTCATGAGCTTTCGGTCACGACCGACATGGTCGATGTGCTGTTGGCCGCCGGCGATATGTTGAAGGCCTTGCTGGGCCGGCATCAAACGGGCGATGGTGACGCCGTGGATGCAAGTTCATTGGTGGCGCGCATCGCCGCGTTGGCCGAAGGCGCGCCAGCGCGCGAGCCATCGAAGAAGCGCAACCGCCGCAAGAGCGATCCATCGATTAAGTCGGATGTAAAGAAAGCGATGGGCGATCGCATTCTTACGCTGACCGTGGGCCCGCTTGAAAAACCCGAGGTCGCCGATCACCTGGCCGAGTTGTTCAACGAAATTCCGGGCTTAGGAAAAATCGAGCCGACCGATGGTGGCCAAGCCGACGCGCAAGGCATGCGTCGCTTTCGGGTGACAACAACGTCCACCGAAGAAGAACTGTTGGATCTCTTTGGCTTTCACGTCGCGCGCGAGCAAGTGCGCTTCGAGGCCGAGGCGCTTGCGATCGTGGAAGGCGCCGACGTGGTTGAAGAAGATGACGACGACGCCGATTTCGGGTTCTTCGACAACGCGCCACCGCCGCCCGTCGCCGCGACCAAGCCGCAACATGAAAAGACCGCGAGCGCGCCTAAGGCCGCCGCCGCGGGAGCGCCCGAATCCACCACCTTGCGCGTGTCGGTGGAAAAGGTTGACCAGCTCATCAACTTAGTCGGTGAACTCGTGATCACGCAGGCCATGCTCGCGCAAACATCGCGCGGCCTTGACCCCGTGCGTTATCAAAGCATGGCGTCGGGCTTGGCCGACTTGGAGCGCAACACGCGTTCGTTGCAAGAGTCGGTGATGTCGATTCGCATGATTCCGATGGCGGTCGTCTTCAATCGCTTTCCGCGCATGTTGCGCGACTTGGCGCAACGCCTGGGCAAGCAAGTTGAACTGCAAACGATTGGTGAAGCGACCGAACTGGATAAAGGCCTGGTAGAAAAAATCACCGATCCGCTGACGCATTTAGTGCGCAACTCGGTGGACCACGGCATCGAGCCGCCCGATAAGCGCATCGCCGCGGGTAAGTCCGCGCATGGAACGATCACCTTGGCCGCCGCGCATCAAGGCGGATCGATCTTGATTGAAGTGCGCGACGACGGACGTGGCCTTAACCGCGAAAAAATTCTTTCCAAGGCGCGCGAGCGCGGCTTACCCGTGCGCGACGGCATGAGCGACGGCGAAGTGTGGCAGTTGATTTTCGAGCCGGGCTTTTCCACCGCCGACGAAGTCACCGACGTGTCCGGTCGCGGCGTGGGCATGGATGTCGTCAAACGCAACATCGCGTCCCTGGGCGGCAGTGTCGAAATCGAATCGCGCGAGGGGCAAGGCATGCGCGTGGCGGTGCGCTTGCCGCTCACGCTGGCCATCATGGACGGCATGTCGGTGCGCGTGGGTGGCGAGATTTACATCCTGCCGTTGGCCTCGGTCGTCGAGTCTTTCCAACTTGGCAAGGACGACATTCGCACCGTGCATAACAGTGATCGCGTGGTCGAGGTGCGTGGCGAATACCTGCCGGTGTCCGCGCTCGATGAGTTGTTCGATATCCCGCGCGGTCGCGACGCGCGCGATGCGTCCAACGCCATCATGGTCGTGGTGGAAACCGAAGGCGCTCGCGTGGCGTTGTTGGTGGACGAACTCGTGGGGCAACAGCAAATCGTGGTGAAGAACCTGGAAGCCAATTACCGCAAGGTACGTGGCGTATCGGGCGCGACGATTCTTGGCGATGGACGCGTCGCGCTCATCGTCGATGTCGGTGCGGTGGTGAAACGCACGCGCCACTAAGGCGCGTCGTGGGTCGTTGATAACTAAAAAACTTTCCTCCAGATCAAGAGGTTTCTTTATGCGCATGAACTTACCCGTCACGGGACGCGAGTACGACTACGACGCGAACGAGATGCTCGTGTCGGCCACCGACTTGAAAGGCCGGTTAACGTATTGCAACCCCGCATTCATCGCGGTGAGCGGCTTTACCAAGGACGAGTTGATCGGTAAGGCCCACAACATCGTGCGCCATCCGGACATGCCGCCCGAGGCGTTCAAGGACTTATGGGACACCATTCAAGCCGGGTTGCCATGGACGGCCTTGGTGAAGAACCGCCGCAAGAACGGCGACCATTACTGGGTCAAGGCCAACGCCACGCCGATGGTGGAAAACGGTCAGCCCGTGGGCTATGTGTCGGTGCGCGTCAAGCCTTCGCGTCAGGAGGTCGAGCAAACCGAGCGGCTGTATCAAGGGCTGCGCGAAGGCACGATCACCAACGTCAGGATTCATCGTGGTCGCGTGGAATACACCGGTTGGCGTGGCGCGCTTCAACGGGCAAGCCGTTTAAGCGTGGGTGGCCGCATCGTCGCGGGCTTGGTCGGGCTCAACATCGCCGTCGTGCTCGCGATGTTGATCGCCGGCGGCACCGCGCAGCTCTCGGCTTCGTGGCTCACCCTGGTGACGTCGTTCGTATTGAGCGGAGTGCTTGGCGCGTGGCTGGTTCGCACCATCGCTGCGCCACTGCGTTCAGCCGTTGGCTTCGCTAACTTGATGGCGGCGGGCGACTTAGGCAGTCGCTTTGATTCCGACCGCACCGATGAGATTGGCGACGTCGTGCGCGCGCTTAATCAAACCAATGTGAACTTGCTTGCCGTGGTGCTCGACGTGCGCCGCCAAGTCGATGCGATGCAAACCGCGACGAGCGAAATCGCCACCGGCAATATGGATCTTTCAAGCCGCACCGAGGAACAAGCCTCGTCGCTGCAAGAGACCGCGTCGTCGATGGAGCAGTTGTCGTCCACGGTACGCAACAACGCCGACGCCGCGCGCCAAGCCAATCAACTCGCCGCTGGCGCGAGCGAGGTCGCGGAAAAAGGCGGCAGCGTGGTGGGCCGCGTGGTGGGCACGATGGGCGAGATCAGCCACGCGAGCAAGAAGATCGCCGAGATCATCGGCGTGATCGATGGCATCGCGTTCCAAACCAACATCCTTGCGCTAAACGCGGCGGTGGAAGCCGCGCGCGCCGGAGAACAAGGCCGAGGCTTCGCGGTGGTGGCGGGCGAGGTGCGCAGCCTCGCGCAACGCAGCGCCGAAGCGGCCAAGGAAATCAAAAACTTAATTGGCGAGAGCGTGGGCAAGGTCGAAGCCGGTTCGCAACTGGTGGGCGAGGCCGGACAGGTTATGGATGAAATCGTCGCGAGCGTGAAGCGCGTTACGGATTTGATCGGTGAAATCACGAGTTCGACATTGGAACAAACGTCGGGCATCGAGCAGGTGAATCAAGCCGTCACGCAGCTTGATCAAACCACGCAGCAAAACGCGGCATTGGTGGAGCAAAGCGCGGCCGCCGCTCAAAGCTTGAAGGAACAAGCTGGAGTATTGAGCGAGTCCATCTCAATCTTCCGTCTCAAACAATAAAAGCAATAACAACAATTCGTCCATAACCAATTAAAGGATTCCTCCATGTCACTACTTACCAATTTAAAAATCGGTCCCAGGCTCGTGCTTGGTTTTTTAATCGTCATGACGCTGATGGCGATTCCATTAGCCGCAAGCGTATTAGGACTAAGAAATCTCGATGATCAATTGCGGCTAATTCGCAACGATCGCTACGCGAAGATTCATTTAGTCAACGAAGCGGCCGACCACATCAATCTTCAAGCGCGCTCCACGCGTAATGCATTGCTCATGGACGCGGTGGCCGATCGAAACGCGCAACTTGAGATAGTCGATAAAACCCACAGCCAGTTGCAAGAGGTTTACGCAAAGATCGAACAACTCGTTAAAACCGACGAAGGCAAGCGCATGTATGCCGCGTTGCAGGAAAAACGTGCGCCGTATATCCGCGAGCTTGAAGCGTTCATGACAACGGTACGCGCGGGTGATCTCGCGGCGGCGAAAAAGCAATTGCTCGATAAGGTGCGCCCATTGCAGCTCGAGTACATGAAGGCGCTCGACGCATTTACCGAGCATGAAGAAAAGTTGATGGACAGTACCGTTACCGATGCCGATGCGTTGGTCTTTAGAACGATGGGCATCGCGGCGGGTGCGTTGGCGCTCGCGCTTGTCGTGGCTGGCCTTATCGCATGGGGCACGACGCACTCGGTCACGTCGCCCGTGAATCACGCGCTCGACATGGTCAATCGCGTCGCCAATGGTGATCTCACCGGCAACCTTAATAGCGACAAACGCGATGAACTCGGCGACTTAACGCGCGGCTTGGGCCGTATGACCGAATCGTTGCGCCGTTTGATCGACGAAGTGCGTAATGGCGTGGAGGCGGTGTCGGGCGCGTCTAATGAAATCGCGGTCGGCAATATGGACTTATCGAGCCGTACCGAGCAACAAGCCTCGTCGTTGCAAGAGACCGCGTCGTCGATGGAACAGTTGTCGTCCACGGTGAAGAACAACGCCGACACCGCGCGTCAAGCCAATCAATTGGCCGCTAGCGCGAGCCAAGTGGCCGAGAAGGGCGGCAGCGTGGTGGACCAAGTGGTCAACACCATGGGCGAGATTAGTGGCGCGAGCAAGAAGATCGCCGAGATTATCGGCGTGATCGACGGCATCGCGTTTCAAACCAACATTCTCGCGTTGAACGCGGCCGTTGAAGCCGCGCGTGCCGGAGAACAAGGCCGGGGCTTCGCGGTGGTGGCGGGTGAAGTGCGCAACCTCGCGCAACGCAGCGCCGAAGCGGCCAAGGAAATCAAGAGCTTGATTAGCGAAAGCGTGGGCCGCGTGGAAACAGGTTCGCAACTCGTTGGCGAAGCCGGGCAGGTGATGACGGAGATCGTCACGAGCGTGCGCAGAGTCACCGACTTGATTGGCGAGATCACGAGCGCGACGCTTGAGCAAAGCTCGGGCATCGAGCAAGTCAACCAAGCGGTCACGCAGTTGGATCAAACCACGCAGCAAAACGCGGCGTTGGTGGAGCAAAGCGCTGCGGCCGCGCAAAGCCTAAAGGATCAAGCGGCCGCGTTGAATCAAGCGATTAGTCAGTTCCGCGTCGATGGCGCAACGCGCGTGGCGATGGTGTCGGCCGAGCCGGCGGCCTCGTTGGCTCGAGCACCACGTCCGGCCGCGATGCCGCGCGTGGCCGCGAAGAAACCTCTGCCAAAGGTGGGCGCGGTCAAACGGCCCGCGCTCGCGTCCTCCACGACAACCGCCGCGACCACGAGCTCGAAAAGCGAATCCGCCTCCACCGATTGGGAAGAGTTCTAAATCGCGCCGCAAAGGACATCCTCATGGAAACGATAGACACCACGCTTCAACAACCCATGGCACCGGCCGCCGCGCCGGTCGATAACGCTCAGCCGCCCGCGACATCTTCCGTATCGGCGCCCTTGCCGCGTGAATACCTCACGTTCCGACTCGGCAGCGAGGAGTACGGCATCGATATCTTGAAGACGCAAGAAATTCGCGGCTACGAACAACCCACGCGCATCGCCAACGCGCCGGCATTCATCAAAGGTGTGATCAATTTGCGCGGAACGATCGTGCCGATTGTCGATATGCGCCTTAAGTTCGGTTGCGAGAATGCCGAATACAACAGCTTCACGGTGGTCATCATCCTTAACGTCGCGCAGCGCGTCGTGGGCATGGTGGTCGATTCGGTATCGGACGTGATGGAGTTAACGGCGGACCAAATTCGTCCCGCGCCGGAGTTGTCGTCGAGCGCGGTGGATTCGGGCTACATCCTGGGGCTTGGGTCCGTGGGCGAACGCATGTTGATTCTTGTCGATATCGAAGCGCTGATGTCCGATTCCTCGATGGGATTGATCTCCGCGTAAGACGTTTATTTGTTAGGCATCAAACAACAACGCTCCTCCAAAAGGGTAGGTGACACGCACGTGTCGAGACGATCGAGACGTACGCGAAAACCGAAATGAAACGACTTGGTGGCCGATTTAGGCCTAAGCCGCGATCACCACCAAGTTTTTTTACCCCGAGGCATGACCTCGACCATTAGGGAGCCATTTAGATGTCGTTGTTGACGAGGATGCGCATTGGTTTTCGGCTAGCCGTTGGCTTTGCCATTGTCATGATGTTGATGGCGGTACCCATGAGCACGGGATTGCTTGGTCTTAAGGACTTAGGCGATCAACTTAATGTGATCAACGACGAGCGGTACGTAAAAATCAAACTCGTGAGCGACGGCCTCGAGAAGATCAACAACCAATCGCGCGCCGCGCGCAACGTACTGTTGTTGGACAACCCGACCGAACGACTCGAGCAGCTCGACGAGATTAGAAAGTCTCGCGAAGCGATCAACGAAATTTCCGCCAAGCTCGAACGGTTGACGAGCACCGAAGAAGGCAGGCGCTTGCACGCCACGTTCCTGGAGGCGCGGGCCGTGTACCGACAAGCGCTCGAACCCTTCGAGGCGCTGGTGCGCGGCGGTGATATGGCGGCCGCCAAAAAGCATTTGATGGACAAGGTTCGCCCCTTGCAACGCGCATACATGCAGGCGCTCAACGCGATCGCCGATCGCGAGGAACGTTTGATGGAACAAGCGGTGGAGCAGGCCAACTCGCTTGTCACGCGCACGATGGGCATCGCGGGCGCGGTCTTGCTGTTTGCCTTGGTGGTGGCGAGTTTCGCCGGCTGGCTAATTACTCGTTCCGTCACGCGTCCGGTCAATCAAGCCTTGGAGGTGGTGAGTCGCGTCGCGAGCGGCGACCTGACCGCGAAGGTGCGTAGCGATGATCGCGACGAGAGGGGCGACCTCACGCGCGGCCTTGGCCGCATGATCGATGCGTTGCGCCGATTGGTCGAGGATGTGCGCGGCGGCGTCGAAGCCGTGTCGGGCGCGTCCACGCAGATCGCGGCGGGCAATCAAGATCTTTCAAGCCGCACCGAGCAACAAGCGTCGTCGTTGCAAGAGACCGCGTCGTCGATGGAGCAACTCGCCTCCACGGTGAAGAACAACGCCGACACCGCGCGCCAAGCCAATCAACTGGCCGCTAGCGCGAGCCAAGTGGCCGAGAAGGGCGGCAACGTGGTGGACCAAGTGGTCAACACCATGGGCGAGATCAGTGGCGCGAGCAAGAAGATCGCCGAGATCATCGGCGTGATCGACGGCATCGCGTTTCAAACCAACATCCTCGCGTTGAACGCGGCCGTTGAAGCCGCGCGCGCCGGAGAACAAGGCCGAGGCTTCGCGGTGGTCGCGGGTGAAGTGCGAACACTCGCGCAACGCAGCGCCGAAGCGGCCAAGGAAATCAAGAGCTTGATTAGCGAAAGCGTGGGTAAGGTGGATGCGGGCTCGCAACTGGTGGGCGAAGCCGGGCAGGTGATGACGGAGATCGTCACGAGCGTGAAGCGGGTAACGGATCTCATTGGCGAGATCACCAGCGCGACGCTTGAACAAAGCTCGGGCATCGAGCAAGTCAATCAAGCGGTCACGCAGTTGGATCAAACCACGCAGCAAAACGCGGCGCTCGTTGAGCAAAGCGCGGCGGCCGCGCAAAGCCTAAAGGATCAAGCATCGTCCCTAAGCCACGCGATTAGCCAATTCCGCATTGGCCAAGGCGCGGCGGCGACGCAACTTCTCGCGCTCAATCACTAATTCATTTACGGGGATCATCGTCATGAGTGATGTTCAAGTCATCGATCCGGCGGTAGCAGCCACGGTGGCGGCCGCCAAGGCGGCGGTGGAAACCGCGCGCGAATACCTCACGTTTCGCTTAGGCGCCGAGGAATACGGCATCGACATATTGAAGGTGCAAGAAATACGTGGCTACGAGCAGCCCACGCGGATCGCGAACGCGCCGTCGTTCATCAAGGGCGTGATCAATCTGCGCGGCACGATCGTGCCGATCGTGGACATGCGCTTGAAGTTTGGATGCGAAAGCGCCGAGTACAACGGCTTCACGGTGGTGATCATTCTTAACGTCGCGCAGCGCGTGGTGGGCATGGTGGTCG
>DASTRU010000010.1:0-23869 GCA_035761045.1 Burkholderiaceae bacterium
CGCCACGATGCTTGGTTGGTGATCGACGACGCGCATGGCTTTGGCGTGCTCGGCGCGCGCGGCCACGGCGCGCTCGCGCACTTCGGCTTAGGCGGCGAACGCATCGTCTACATGGGCACCTTGGGCAAAGCGGCTGGCGTCGCGGGCGCGTTTGTCGTCGCGCATCGCACGGTGATCGATTGGCTTATTCAAATCGCACGCACCTACATCTACACCACCGCATCGCCGCCCGCGATCGCGCATGCGTTGCTTACGAGCTTGACGTTGATTGACGGCGACGAAGGCGAGCAACGCCGCGCGCGGTTACATGCATTGATCGATCGACTGCGTACGCGCTTGCCCGCGGCGCTTGCCGGGCATGCATGGCGTTTGGCGGATTCACCCACCGCGATTCAACCCTTGATCGTCGGTTGCAACGCCGATGCGCTTGCCTTGGCCGCGGCGCTTGAGGCCGAGAATGTCTTGGTCCCCGCGATTCGTCCGCCCACGGTGGCCGAAGGCACGGCGCGCCTGCGCATCACGCTTTCGGCCTCGCATACGTTCGATGATGTGGATCGTTTGATCGACGCGATCGCGCGCGCGAGCCGCGCATTCGCGCAAAGGAGTGCGGCATGAATCCTCCAACCTTGCGCGGCGTTTTCGTCACCGGCACCGATACGGGCGTGGGTAAAACCGTCGTGGCCTCGGGCTTGATTAGCGCCTTGGGCGCCTTGGGCGTGCGCACCGTGGGCTTCAAACCAGTCGCGGCCGGCACGCACATCGTCAACGGCCAATGCCTGCAAGAAGATGTATTCGCGCTAAGCGCGGCAAGCAATGTTGACGTCGACGACGCCGAGGTCTGCCCCATCGCGCTCAACGAAGCGTGCGCGCCGCATATCGCCGCGCGGCTTGAACACCTGGAGATCGATCGCGCGCGCATCGTTTTGGCCGCGCGCGCGCTGTCACGCAAGACCAATCTCATCGTCGCCGAAGGCGCGGGCGGCTTGCGCGTGCCCTTGGGCAACGATTGGGATAGCGCCGATCTCATCGCGGACTTAGGAATGCCCGTCGTGCTGGTCGTGGGCATGCGGTTGGGCTGTTTGAACCACGCGTTGCTCACCGCCGAGGCCTTGCGCGCACGGGGCATCGCGATCGCTGGTTGGGTCGCGAACCGCATCGATCCAGCCATGCCTCACGCGCAAGAAAATCTCGCCACGCTCGATGCGTGGCTCGGGCAGCGTCAAGGCATCGTTCGCTTAGGCGACGTGCCGGCGCTCGAGCCGCCCGAGCCGTTCAACCACGCGGCGCTGGCCGTATTTGCGAAACGTATCGCGACGTATCTCGATGCGCGCGCGCTCGCGCGTATCCTTGGCCTTCCGGTTTCGTCTTCACCCTCATTGCTTACACCTTTGTCATGACATCCATTTCCGCCGTCGCGCCCGCGCCCGAAGCTACTAAGTCCACCGCGCGTTGGACGGTTGCCGCGCTTGAAGCGTTGTTCGCGCTGCCGTTCAACGATTTGATAGCGCGTGCGCATCAGGTGCATCGCGAGCATTTCGATGCGAACGAAGTGCAGTTGTCGACGCTCTTGTCCATCAAGACCGGCGGCTGTCCGGAAGACTGCGCGTATTGCCCGCAGTCAGCGCATTTCGACACCAACGTGGGCGCCGATAAGTTGATGCCGATCGACGAAGTGCTCGACGCCGCGCGTGCCGCGCGGGCCAATGGCGCGACGCGGTTTTGCATGGGCGCGGCCTGGCGCAGTCCTAAGGAACGCGATGTCGAGCGCGTCGCGCACATGATTCGCGAAGTCAAGGCGCTCGGCCTCGAAACCTGCGCCACGCTTGGCATGCTCGATCAATCGCAAGCCTCGGCATTGAAGGAAGCGGGGCTCGATTACTACAACCACAACCTCGACACCGCGCCCGAGTTTTACGGCCAAATCATCACCACGCGCACTTATCAAGATCGGCTCAACACGCTTGAACATGTGCGCACGGCGGGCATCAATGTGTGTTGCGGCGGCATCGTTGGCATGGGCGAATCGCGCACGCAGCGCGCGGGCCTCATCGCGCAACTCGCGAACTTGGACCCTTACCCCGAATCGGTACCGATCAATCATTTAGTCGCCGTCGAAGGCACGCCGCTAGCGGAAACAAAGCCGCTCGACCCATTTGAGTTCGTGCGCACGGTCGCGGTCGCCCGCATCGCCATGCCGCGCGCGATGGTGCGCCTGTCCGCCGGCCGCGAAGAAATGGACGATGCCTTGCAAGCGCTGTGTTTCTTCGCCGGCGCGAATTCCATCTTCTACGGCGACAAGTTGCTCACCACCGGCAATCCGCAAGCCGAGCGGGATCGCGCCTTGCTATCGCGCTTAGGCTTGCGTGTACGGCAAGGCTCGCAACCCGAGGCTTCATGTTCAACAAAGTCCTAATCGCCAATCGCGGTGAGATTGCCTGCCGCGTCGCGGCCACCGCTCGCCGTCTCGGTATTCGGACGGTGGCGGTGTATTCCGACGCGGACGCGCGCGCCGCGCATGTCGCGGCCTGCGACGAAGCCGTTCGCTTAGGCCCGGCGTCGGCAAGCGAAAGTTATTTATCGATCGACCGCGTGTTGGCCGCCGCGCGCGCGACCGGCTCGCAAGCCGTGCATCCGGGGTACGGATTTCTGTCCGAAAACGAAGACTTCGCGCGTGCCTGCGAAAACGCGGGCCTCGTATTTATCGGCCCGCCGGTCGACGCGATTCGCGCGATGGGCGACAAAAGCGCGGCCAAGGCGCTCATGCAAGGCGCGGGCGTACCGCTCGTGCCGGGTTATCACGGTGACGAACAAGACGCGCAATCGTTACGCGAACATGCCGCGCGCATCGGTTATCCGGTGTTGATCAAGGCCAGCGCGGGGGGCGGCGGCAAGGGCATGCGCGTGGTTGAAAGCGCCGCTGAATTCGACGCGGCCTTGGCCTCGTGTCAACGCGAAGCGATCAATGCCTTTGGTGACGGTCGTGTGCTGATCGAAAAATATTTGCGCCGCGCGCGTCATATCGAAGTGCAAGTGTTCGCCGATACACACGGCCAATGCATTCATTTATACGAGCGCGATTGCTCGGCGCAACGGCGGCATCAAAAAGTGATCGAGGAAGCGCCCGCGCCGCATGTGCGCGCGGCGTTTCGCCAAGCGATCGGCGAGGCCGCGGTCGCCGCCGCGCGCGCGGTGAATTACGTGGGTGCGGGCACGGTGGAATTCATCGTCGAGGGCGATGCGTTTTACTTCATGGAGATGAACACGCGTTTGCAAGTCGAGCATCCGGTGACCGAATGCGTGACCGGCCTCGATCTTGTCGAATGGCAATTGCGCGTGGCCGCGGGCGAGCCATTACCACGGACGCAAAACGATTTGCATGTGAACGGCCATGCGATCGAAGCGCGCCTCTACGCCGAGAACACCGACAAAGGTTTTTTACCGTCCACCGGGACGCTCACGCATCTACGCTTTCCTTCGCATCACGCATTCGCGCCGTTGCGCGCGGCGGGCGTGCGCATCGATAGCGGCGTGCGCGAAGGCGACGCGATCACGCCGTATTACGACCCGATGATCGCCAAGCTCATCGCCTGGGGGCCCACGCGCGAGCACGCGCGCCGTACGCTCGCGCATGCGCTGGGCCAAACGCGGATCGTCGGCGTCAACACCAATGTCGGTTTTCTTAGACGCCTTGTGCAAAGCGAAGCGTTCGCTTTAGGCGATCTTGACACCGCGTGGATCGAACGCCATCGCGACGCTTTAGCGACGCCTGTTATCGCGCCCGACATCAGCATGTTCGCCCTCGCCTGCGCGGCTTTGCTTGAACGCGAAGGCGACGCGCGAGATTCAAGCCCGTGGTCCTCGCCATCGGGTTTTCGATTGCATCACGATCATGTTCGCGAGCTGGTGTTTCGCGCGACGGATGGTCAACACGTCGTGCGATTGCGATATGCGCGCGACGGAATCTTCATCGGACTCGCGGGACGCGAACATGCGTTGCGCTGGACGCGCGACGAGCAGCATTTCAACCTTATGCTGAACGACCGCGTCGTTCGCGGCACGGTGGTGTGCGAGGGCGATGCATCGCATGTGTTCACCGATGGCGAGCACGTCACGCTGCATCGTGTCGATCCACTCTCATTCATCGACGATGTCGAGCTTGAAGTCGGGCAACTCGTCGCGCCGATGCCTGGGCGCATCGTCGCCTTGCTCGCCGAGCCCGGACGTCTCGTCGCATCCGGCACGCCCTTGCTGGTGATGGAAGCGATGAAGATGGAACACACCATCACCGCGCCGGCCTCGGGCGTCGTGCATGCGTTTCATTACGCCGTGGGTGATCAAGTCGCCGAAGGCGTGTTGCTCGTGCGGTTCGAATCGCACGAGCCGTCGATCGCGGCGGACGATGGAGACCATCATGCCTCTGCCTAATCAAGTCACGCTTGTCGATGTCGGTCCGCGCGACGGCTTGCAAAACGAAGCGCAGCCGGTGCCGGCCAAGGTCAAGATCGAGCTCGTGCATCGCTTGCAAGAAGCGGGTTTGCGCGCGATCGAGGTCACGAGTTTCGTAAGTCCTAAGTGGGTGCCGCAAATGGCCGATAACGCCGAAGTCATGGCGGGCATCGCGCGGCGCATGGATGTGACGTACTCCGCGCTCGTGCCGAATCTCAAAGGCTTCGAAGCGGCGATCGCTTCGCGCGTGGATGAAATCGTGGTGTTCGGCGCTGCGAGCGAAGCGTTTAGTCAGCGCAATATCAATTGCTCGATCGTTGAAAGCATCGAACGCTTTCGTCCCGTGGTCGAGGCCGCGCATCAACATGGCATTCGCGTGCGCGGTTCGATCTCGTGCGCATTGGGCTGTCCCTACCAAGGCGAGGTGACGCCAGACGCGGTCGCGTACGTCGCGCGACTAATGAACGAGATTGGCGTCGAGCACGTGGGCGTGGCCGATACGATTGGCACCGGCACGCCGCGCCGCGTGCAAGCGGTCATCGAAGCGGTTGCGCGCGTGTATCCGATCGCCGACATCAGCGGGCATTTTCACGATACGTATGGACAAGCGCTCGCGAATATTTATGCATCGCTTGAAGTTGGCGTATCGACCTTTGATGCGAGCGTCGCGGGCTTGGGCGGTTGTCCTTACGCGCGCGGCGCGACGGGTAATGTCGCGACCGAAGATGTCGTGTATTTGATGCAAGGCTTAGGCATTCGTACCGGCATCGATTTAAACGCGCTGGTGGACGCGGGGCGTTTTATTTCCGACCACTTAGGCCGCAAACCCGTATCGCGCGCGGGCAATGCCTTGCTCGCCAAAAAAGCCGCTTGAACCTAAACGATCGCGATGAGTCCTGAATTACGTCCCGGTATTACGCATGAAGCGCACGTTGCGATTGGCGATCACAAAACCGTGCCGCATATATGGCCCGAGTTCGCGGAGTTTGGCGAGATGCCTCGGGTATTAGCCACTGGCTTCATGGTGGCGTTGATCGAAGGCGTTTGCCAGCGCGCGATCAAGCCTTACCTCGATTGGCCACGTGAACAAAGCGTGGGACGAGCGCGACAAGATTTCCGAAGGACGCCACGAACGCATGGTGATCGATGCCGAACGCTTTAACGCCAAGCTCGCCACTAAACAATTAGGAGGCGACGCATGAGCACATCATTTACCGAACGTCATTGGCTTGAATTGCCAACGCGCTATCTCACCGAAACATCGGTGCCCAGTCCGTGCATGAGTGTGTGCCAAATCGATCCAGCGAGCGGCTGGTGTCGCGGATGTTTTCGCACGCTCGATGAAATCGCCGACTGGAGCGTGCTCGACGCCGACGAAAAGCGCGCGATCTGGGCGCAACTGCCGCTGCGCTTCGATCGTCAACACTCATCTTCCTAAGTTTTTATTGTTATTTATGAACGACGTCGTCCATCCACGCGAGTTATTTTCACGCGCGCCCGTCATCGGGCCCGCTTACGCCGCGGTATTCAAAGCCACGGCCACGTTGATCGTCATCGCGATTCTTTACTACGGCATTCGTGCGTTCGAGCGAACGAATGTCGACGCATCGCTGCAGCTCATGCTGGGTTTTGGCTTGATCGGCGTGGCGGTACTCATGAGTTATTGGGCGCTCATGCGCTCAACCACCACGATCGACGCCAAGGGTATTTCGCAAACCCTAATGTTTAAACGTCCCGTGGCGTGGGACGACATTCGTAGCGTGCGTTTGGTGCGGCTACCGACGGCCGCGCGGTTATTCGTGCGCACCAACGGGCCGCGCGTCGCCGTCTTTCACGCCGGCAGTCAAGAACTCGCGCAAGCCTTTGCCGCCGTCGCTCGGCGCTATCCGCCTTATTAACGTTCCGAATCGGCGGGTGACGGCGGCGGCGCCTCCTCGTCATGCGGTGCCGAGGGCGATGGCGACGGCGCGTCGGCGTTTTGTGCCTGTTGTCGCGCCTGCCATTTTTTTCTTATGCCATACGCCACGGCTGCTGCTCCCATGCCCGCCACGGTCAACCCCGCGCCTGTAACTATCGCGCCCACGCCTTGCGTCGTCGCGTCTTGTCGAATCGAGTCGCCGGTCACGGGCTGATGCGTCAACGCATTGCCTAAGGGACCGGCGATCAATACATCGCGCACCATGCCGCCGATGCCACTCAGTACGGTGGCCACGATGTATTTACGTTTAAGAATTTCGTCCTTGGAGGTTGATTCGCCGTACAAATGCTTATCAAGCACGGTATGAGACAACACCGAGGTAATGCAGCCGAGCATCATGTCGGCGCCTAATAAAGCGCCAGAACTAATGGCCGCCTTGTGGGTTTCGTCGTGAACATCGGTGTGCGTCACGTGGGCCGCGTTCATGACCGCGTTACCCACGGCGGAGGAGATCACGCTATGAATCGCGGCCGGCACGCCGCCCGACAAGATGCCGGCCATGGTGGCTTGCCAACTTTCCATGAAGGTTGGCTTTGATGCCTGGGTGGCCTCGTCCGTGGCGGTCTCGTGCGGTGGATTCTCGACATCGCCGTCCGACTCGGATCCCTCGCGAATGGACGCGTCCGAAATGGAAGGCGTACTGCGTAAACCGACGGGGGAAGAAGGTGTCATGAAACCACGGCGATGCAGGTGTTGACTCTTCTAAGTGTGAGTCCGCTAAACCGGAGTTCCTTTTTGAGTCTTCAAGAAAGCTCGCGCCCGACTTAATCCCCGCTTCGTCCCAACAACGGCCGGCGGTATTGCACCGCTTCGGCGATGTCGTCGCGCGTCACGCGTTCGCGCGCGGCTAAATCCGCGACCGTGCGGGCCACGCGCAATACGCGATGCGTCGCGCGCGACGACCAACCAAACCGCGTTGCCGCTTTTTTAAGCAAGGCCACGCCTTCGTCATCGGGCAGGCAATGCGTATCGATCTCGGCGGGCGCAAGGTCCGCGTTCGCGCGGCCTTGTCTTGCGATCGATCGTTGACGCGCGGCGGTAATGCGTTCGCGCATGCGCGCGCTCGCTTCGCCGCGCGGTTGATTCATCAAGGCGTCCTCGTCGATCGCCGGGACTTCGATTTGCAAATCAATGCGATCGGCCAATGGTCCTGAAATGCGTCCGCGATAGCGCGCGATTTGATCGGGCGTGTCGCGGCAGGCGATCTTGGGATGGCCGTGGTAGCCGCAGGGGCACGGGTTCATCGCCGCGATCAATTGAAACCGCGCGGGAAAGTCGGCTTGCCGCGCGGCACGCGAGATCGTGATGCGGCCGCTTTCGATCGGCTCGCGCAAGGCTTCGAGCACGCCGCGCTGAAACTCGGGCAACTCGTCGAGGAACAGCACGCCGCGATGCGCGAGCGAAATCTCGCCGGGCCGCGGTGGATTGCCGCCGCCCACCAAGGCGGTGGCCGAGGCCGAATGGTGTGGACGGCGCAAGACCGTCGTGCCAAATCGTTCGGGATCGAACCGCCCGGCCACGCTGAGCATGGAGGCGGATTCCAGCGCGGCCTGGTCGTCCAGCGCGGGCAGCAGAGTGACGAAGCGCTCGGCCAGCATCGACTTGCCCGTGCCTGGCGGTCCGAGCATCAACACCGCATGACCACCCGCGGCCGCGATCTCCAACGCGCGCTTGGCTTCGGCGTGGCCTTTGACATCGGCGATATCGAGTCGATCGTCATACGCCGCGCGCGTGGCGGGTGCATCGATGCGCGTTAAACCACCGCTGCCCAGCATGGCTTGGCACACCTCGGTCAACGAAGCGGCGGCATACACCGGCGCGTCGGCCACGAACGCGGCCTCGCGCGCGCTTTGTGGCGGCATCACCAACTTGCGCTTGAATTCGCCTTGACGACGAATGCCCAAGGCGATGGCCAGCGCGCCCGGCGTCGCCCGTAGGTCGCCGGTCAATGAAAGCTCGCCGAGGAATTCAAACTCTTGCAGCCGTTCCACCGGCACTTGATTGCTCGCCGCCAAGATGCCAAGCGCGATGGGCAGATCAAGCCGCGCGGAATCCTTGGGTAAATCGGCCGGCGCGAGATTGATGGTGATACGGCGCGCGGGGAATTCGAACCCGGCGGTTTGCAACGCGGCCCGCACGCGGTCCTTGGCCTCGCGCACTTCCGCGTCGGGCAGGCCGACGATCGCCAACGCGGGCAATCCATTGGCCAAATGCACTTCGACGGTAACCGCCGGCGCTTCCAGGCCGATAAGCGTGCGGCTATGAACGACGGCGAGCGACACGGCGATGAATTACGGCTTGTCGTTCAAGCGCGCCTCAAGCTCGGCCACGCGCGCTTCAAGCTCCGTCAACTTGGCGCGAGTGCGCGCGAGCACTTCCTTTTGAACGTCGAAGTCCTCGCGCGTGACGAGGTCCAAACGCGCGAATCCTTGGCTAAGCACCGCGCGAACGTTGCGCTCCAGATCACGCGCCGGGCTTTGCGCGAGCAACGCCGAGACTTGGCGCTGAATCTCTTCGAATAGGGCGGATGGCTTGGTCATCGGTCTTCTCCGGCGAAGGGGCGGCGAGTCTAGCACCGCGGTTTTCAGGCTTAAGGATGCCGCAAGCGCTCGTCCAGCGCGTCCACCCGCATGTGTGGATTCGCGCCTTGAGTTGGTGCGCGAGCGGTCTTCTTTGAAGCATTCGCGCTCGTCGATGAGGCGCGCACGCGGCAAAACGCACAAAACCTAAGTGTTTACGCATGCCCATCAAGTTCAAAACACTCTGTTGCCGATGGCATATGTTTTGCGAATTCCCGTCCCGCGGTCGTTGTTCTCTCATCCACTCTTAGGAAACTCCTTACGATGAAAAAGCTCGCACTCGCGGCAGCCTTAAGCGCGGTTTTCAGCGCTGCTCCGACCCTCGTTCTCGCGCAAGCCGCAGCCCCTAAGTCTGATTGGACGATCGCGGGCAATGCCGGTTTGTTCTCCGACTATCGCTTCCGTGGTTACAGCCAAACCGGGTATCGGCCCGCGTTTCAAGGCGGCATCGATATCGGCCATTCAAGCGGCTTGTACGTGGGGAACTGGAACTCCAACGTTGAGCAAGAGCTTTATAACGGCGCAAGCTTGGAGATGGATTTTTACGGCGGCTATAAAGGCACGCTCGGCCCGGCCGGTTACGACATCGGCTACATCTATTACTACTACCCGAACTCGGGTTCGTTAAACAGAACGAAGATCAAGAACGGCGAGGTGTACTTAGGCGGATCGCTCGGCCCCGTATCGGCGAAGTGGTACTACTCGACGACTAAGTTTTTCTCGATCGGCGATCCGCCCACGTACGCGGATGTCGACACTAAAGGCTCGTGGTATCTCGACCTCACCGGCACCTTCGATCTTGGCAATAACTTAGGTTTAGTCGCGCATTACGGTTATCAAAAAATCCGTAATGGCAAGGACGTGGGATTGCTTGAGGATAAGGTCAGCGATTGGAAGGTCGGCCTAACGTACGACCTATCGGGCTGGTTATTTGGCGCGAGCGTGGTGGGCACCAGCGAAGAAAACCAATTCACCACCGCGCGCTCGGGCTTTACCGAAGGCGCGGGCAAGACGCGCGTGGTCGCCAGTGTGTCGAAGACGTTCTAAAACCAAAGTCGCTTAAGAAGCGAGACACCGCGCCGACGCACATCGTTGGCGCGGCATGAATCCGAGGGGAATCCATGAAACTCATCACCGCCATCATCAAGCCATTCAAGCTTGACGAAGTGCGCGAGGCCTTAAGCAACATCGGCGTGCAAGGCATCACCGTGACCGAGGTGAAAGGCTTTGGCCGTCAAAAAGGCCATACCGAGCTGTATCGGGGCGCGGAGTACGTCGTCGATTTCTTACCCAAGGTCAAGATCGAGGCGGCCGTGGATACCGCGTTGGTCGAACGCGCGATCGAAGCGATCGAAACCGCCGCGCGCACCGGCAAGATCGGCGACGGCAAGGTGTTCGTCTACGACCTTGAACAAGTCGTGCGCATTCGTACCGGCGAAACCGGCAAGGACGCTCTCTAACCCGCTCGCGCCATCCCTCGGAGATCACGATGAGAAAGTTGTTCGTCACGCTGTTATCGGCCGCCGTCTTCGGACTGGGCGGCTTAAGCGGCGCGGTGCTCGCGCAAGACAAGGCCGAGCCCGCGAAGGTCGAAGCGACCAAGCCGGCCGACGTCGCGCCCGCTGCCGCGCCTTCCACCGCCGCGCCTTCCACCGCCGCGCCTAGCGCAACGCCCGCGGCACCCGCCGCCACGCCCACACCCAATAAAGGCGACACGACGTGGATGCTCGTGTCCACCGCGCTCGTGCTATTCATGATCGTGCCCGGTCTCGCTTTGTTTTACGGCGGCTTGGTGCGTTCTAAAAACATGCTGTCCGTGCTCATGCAAGTGTTGGTGGGCGCCTCGCTCATCATGGTGCTGTGGGTGGCGTACGGCTATTCGGTCGCCTTCACCGCGGGCAATCCATTCTTCGGCTCGTTCGACAAACTGCTGCTCAAAGGCATCACGCCCGATTCGGTCGCGGCTACCTTTAGCAAGGGCGTGGTCATTCCCGAGCTGATCTTCGTCGCCTTCCAAGCCACCTTCGCGGCGATCACGTGCGCACTCATCGTCGGCGCCTTCGCCGAGCGCGCGAAGTTCGCGGCCGTGCTGTTGTTCGTCGCGATTTGGTTCACTTTTAGTTATCTGCCCGTCGCGCACATGGTGTGGTACTGGGACGGCCCGGACGCGATCACCGACGCCAAGACGCTTGAAACCGTGACCGCCAACGCCGGTTGGTTGTGGGCCAAGGGCGCGCTCGATTTCGCGGGCGGCACGGTCGTTCACATCAACGCGGGGATCGCGGGCTTGGTCTGCGCCTTCATGTTTGGCAAGCGCATTGGGTACGGGCGCGAATCGATGGCGCCGCACTCGCTCACGCTCACCATGGTCGGCGCATCGATGCTGTGGTTCGGCTGGTTTGGCTTTAACGCGGGTTCGAACCTCGAAGCCACCGGCACCGCCGCGCTCGCGTTTTGCAACACCTTGTTCGCCACCGCCTCGGCGGTTCTCGCGTGGACGATCGGTGAATGGTTGTTCAAGGGCAAGCCGTCGATGTTGGGCGGCGCGTCGGGTGCGGTGGCGGGTTTGGTCGCGATCACGCCGGCGGCCGGATTCGTCGGTGTGTTGGGCGCGCTCGTGATTGGCTTTGCCGCCGGCTTCGTGGGGTTGTGGGGCGTGAATGGCCTCAAGCGCATGTTGGGCGCCGACGATTCACTCGATGTATTCGGCGTGCATGGCGTGTGCGGCATTCTTGGCGCGCTGCTCACCGGCGTGTTCGCTTCGCCAAGCCTCGGTGGCACGGGCATTTGCAATTACGTGACCAACAAATGCGGCGACCTGGCCGACTTCCCCGGCATAGGTGCCCAAGTGTGGATTCAAGCGCAGGGCGTGATCACCACCGTGATCGTCTCAGCCGTGGTGTCGGTGATCGCGTTGTTGATCGTCAAGGCGATTGTCGGCCTGCGTGTTCCCGAGGACGAAGAGCGCGAAGGCTTGGATATCACCTCGCACGGCGAGACCGCCTACCACTCGTGATCGGCGATTGATATTTGCAGTGTTTTTCCAGTGAGAAGCGAGAGTAGTGTTTAGGGCGCGAGACCATCGCGCCCTTTTTTATTTCCGCTAAACCGCGCGTTGCGCTGCGATACACTCCTTGGCTCGTTCCACGCCACAGGCACCGTCCATGGTTCCGCACCTCGTTACGGCCAACCCGGGCCCGATTTTGGAACTCGAGCGCCGCATCCTCGACGCGACCGCGGACATCGAGCGCTGGTTCCGCTTGCAATGGCAGGACCACACGCCGCCGTTTTATGCCTCGACGGATTTGCGTAACGCGGGCTTCAAGCTCGCGCCGGTCGATCTCAATCTCTTCCCGGGCGGCTTCAACAACTTAAGCGAGACGATGTTGCCGCTCGCGGTGCAAGCCGCGCAGATCGCGGTCGAACGCTTTTGTTGCGAGGCGCACAACCTGTTGTTGATTCCCGAACGCCACACGCGCAACACCTTCTATCTGCAAAACGTCGCGCGGCTCGTCACCATCTTGCGGCAGACCGGGCTTAACGTTCGCCTCGGCTCGTTGTCGGAAACCATCACTGAGCCCACGCGAGTGGAGTTACCCGATGGATCGCATCTAGTGCTCGAACCGCTCGTGCGGCATGGTCGCCGCTTAGGGCTTGCGGATTTCGATCCGTGCTCGATCGTGCTCAACAACGACTTATCGGCCGGCACGCCCGAGATTCTTAAAAACCTGCACGAACAGCATTTGCTGCCGCCCTTGCACGCGGGCTGGACGGTGCGCCGCAAGAGCTTGCATGCGCGGGCGTACGACCGGGTCGCCAATGATTTCGCGCGACTGTTAGGCGTGGACCCGTGGCTGCTCAACCCCTTGCACACGCGCTGCGGCTCAATCGATTTTCACGAACGCACGGGCGAGGAAGCCTTGGCCGAAAGCGTTGACAGTGTGCTCGCCAAGGTTCGCGCGAAATACGCCGAGCATGGCATTGCCGAAGAGCCCTTCGTCATCGTCAAAGCCGACGCCGGCACTTACGGCATGGGCGTGATGAGCGTGAAAAGTCCCGACGACGTGCGCGCGCTCAATCGCAAAACGCGCAACAAGATGTCGGTGGTCAAGGAAGGCTTGCAAGTCAATGAAGTGATCGTGCAAGAAGGCGTGCGCACGATCGAGCGCGTACCCGTCGCGGGCAATGCCGACGCGGTGGCCGAGCCCGTGGTCTACATGATCGACCGCCATGTGGTGGGCGGGTTTTATCGCGTGCATGGCGAGCGCGGCGTCGAAGAAAATTTAAACGCGCCTGGCATGCAATTCGTGCCCTTGCCCGAAGTGACCGAGCCGATGAGCGGCGGCTGCAATTTGCCCGACTGCTCGAAGGCGCCAGGCATCGCACCCGAAAACCGCTTCTACATGTATGGCGTGGTCGCGCGCTTGGCCTTGCTTGGCGCGTCGCTTGAACTTGAGATGACCGATCCCGAACGCGCGGGTACCGAGCGTGCGGCGATGTCGGTCTCGGCCTAAGGACACGCACGCATGGTGATGCGCATTGCTTTCGTCGCCGACCCGCTTGATCGGTTCGTGATTTACAAGGACTCCACCTTCGCGATGATGGAGGCGGCGGCCGCGCGCGGGCATCAATTGTTCGCGCTCACGCCGTCGGATCTCGCGTTCGTTGACGGCCGCATGCAAGCGCGCGCACGGCGGATCGAACTCACGGGCGTCGATCATCAAGGCGACCCGCATGGACCGCGCGATGATTGGTATCGCGTGGTCGACACCGTTGAATGCGAACCGCGCGCCTTCGATGCGATCGTGCTGCGCAAGGATCCGCCGTTCGACATGGAATACGTAACGACGACGTGGATGCTCGAACGCGCGCAAGCCGAAGGCGCGTGCGTGATCAACGATCCGCGCGCGGTGCGCGATCACAACGAAAAATTCGCGATCGCGAGCTTTAGTCAATTCACCGCGCCCACGCTCGTCACGCGCGACCTTGCGCGCATTCGCGCGTTTCATGCCGAGCATCGCGACGTGATCATCAAACCGCTCGACGGCATGGGTGGCATGGGCGTGTTTCATGTGCGCGACGATGGACTCAATCTGGCGAGCATCGTCGAAACCTTGGGGCTTAACGGCGCGCGAACCTTGATGGCGCAGCGTTACATCCCCGAAATCGCGCAAGGCGATAAGCGCGTGTTGTTGATTGGCGGCAAGCCGGTGCCGTACTGCCTCGCGCGCATTCCAATGGCGGGCGAAACGCGGGGCAATCTCGCCGCTGGTGGCAGCGGTGTCGCGCGTGAACTGTCGGCGCGCGACCGCGAGATCGCCGAAACCTTAGGGCCGCAATTACATGCGCGCGGACTGGTGCTCGTGGGGCTCGACATCATCGGCGATCACCTGACCGAGGTGAATGTCACATCGCCCACCTGCTTTCGCGAAATCATGGTGCAAACCGGCTTTAATGTGGCCGACATGATGATCGACGCGGTGGAGCAATCGCGCGGCAAGGCAGCGTTGGGTAGGGCGGCGTGATCGGGATTGTTCTGATCGCGCATCAGCCGCTCGGTAAGGCGTTCGCCGAGGCCGCGTCGCATGTGTTTGGCGACATCCCATGTCTTGCGGTGCTTGACGTGTTGCCCGAGGCCACGCTGCAACTCGTCGTGGCCCGCGCCGAACAATTAGTGGAAGACGTGGACCAAGGCTACGGCGTGTTGGTGCTGACCGATTTATTCGGTGCCACGCCCGCCAACATCGCCGCCGCGTTGGCCGAGCCGCGCGTCAAGGTGCTCGCGGGCTTGAACCTGCCGATGCTGTTGCGCGCGATCGGTTACCGACAAGAGGCGCTGGCCGTCGTCGCCGAGAAGGCCGCGGCGGGCGGCACCTTGGGCATCGTCAACATCGGTTTCAAGGCGCCGCAACGCCAAACCGTGGTGCCCGATTCAAGCAACCGCGAAGCGCAGCGCGCATTCCAACAACAACAGCAGCAGCAATAACAACAACGACGACGATCACGTTCGCCCTATGTTGACCGCCACCATTACCGTCACCAACAAACTCGGTTTGCATGCGCGCGCATCGGCCAAACTCACGCAACTCGCCGCGAAGTTTCCCTGCGAAATCACGCTCGCGCGCGGCAGCCGCGGCGTGAACGCCAAAAGCATCATGGGCGTGATGATGTTAGCCGCGGGTTTAGGCAGCGAAGTCACCCTCACCACCGATGGCGACCGCGAGGGCGAGGCGATGGAAGCCATTCGCGCGCTGTTCGCCGATAAGTTTGGCGAAGGAGAATGACCATGCATGCGCCGCGTTCCAGGAGTGACCGGCCATGACGCTTGCGCTGCACGGCACGGGGGTATCGCGCGGCGTGGCGATCGGACGGGCCTGGTGCATCGAGGCCGCGTTCGATGACGTCGAACACCGCACCCTGGCCGAGGCCGAGCGCGACGACGAAATCCAACGCTACCAACGCGCGCTCGACGACGTGCGCGAGGAATTCGCCCAAGTGCGCCGTCATATTCCCGACGACGCGCCGCCCGAGCTGCCCGCGCTCTTGCAAGTGCACGAGATGATCCTCGCCGATCCGGCGCTCGTCGCGCAGCCGATGCAATTGGTGCGCACGCGCGGCATGAACGCGGAATGGGCCTTGGCGGAAACCGCCGGCATGCTCGTCGAGCAATTCGACGCGATGGACGATCCTTACCTGCGCGAACGCAAGCAAGACTTAATGCAAGTCGTCGCGCGCGTGCGCAAGGCGCTGGCGGGGCGCAGCGCGTTACGGCGCATCGTTCACGCCACGCCCGATGAAGCCCGCATTCTTGTCGCGCCCGATTTGGCGCCGGCCGACATGCTGCATTTTCGCCATGAAGGCGTGGACGCGCCGCATGCATTCCGTATCGCCGCGTTTTGCACCGAGTTTGGCGGCCGTACCTCGCATACCGCCATCCTCGCGCGCAGCATGAACGTGCCCGCCGTCGTGGGCACGCACGGCGCGATGCAGCGAATCGAGGATGACGACATCATCGTCATCGACGGCGACGCGGGCGTGGTGCTCGTCGACCCGGACGAGGCGACGCTTGCGTTTTACCGCGCCAAGCTTGACGCGCAAGCCACCGAGCGCAGCACGCTCAATGCATTGACGGTACGGCGCGCGGTCACGCTCGACGGCCGCGTGATCTCGCTCAACGCCAACATCGAGCTTCCCGAAGACGCCTACGCCGCCATGGACGCGAACGCCGACGGTATCGGCTTGTTCCGCTCCGAGTTCTTGTTCATGAACCGCAACGAACTGCCAAGCGAGGACGAACAATTCGAGGCGTATCGCACCGCATTGGTCGCCATGGAAGGCCGGCCGGTCACGATCCGCACGCTTGATATCGGAGCGGATAAAACGCTGCAACACGACGAGGCCGCGCGCCCCGCGTCGGATAACCCCGCGCTTGGTCTGCGCGCGATTCGCTACAGCCTCGCCGAGCCCGCGATGTTTGGCGCGCAACTACGCGCGTTATTGCGAGCGAGTGCGTATGGGCGATTGCGCATTCTCGTGCCGATGTTGTCGTGCGCGGCCGAGATCGACGCCGTGCTCGCGCATATCGCGCAAGCAAAGAACGAACTGATCGATCGCCGCCAAGCGTTCGCGCCCAAGGTGCCGGTGGGGGGCATGGTGGAAGTGCCGGCCGCGGCGCTTGCGATACGCGCCTTCACCTCGCGGCTCGACTTCTTGTCGATCGGCACCAACGACTTAATTCAATACACCCTCGCAATCGATCGTGCCGATTCACGCGTGGCCGATTTATACGACCCGCTGCATCCAGCCGTACTGCAATTGATCTCGCAAACGATTCATAGCGGCGCAAGCGCGGGGCTTGATGTTGCGTTGTGCGGCGAGATGGCGGGTGACATCGAGCTTACTGATTTGCTGGTGGGCCTTGGGCTAACCCAATTCTCGATGCATCCCGCGCAATTACCCTACATCAAGCGCGCGGTGCTTGATGTGCATTACGGCCGCGCGAAGTTGTTGGCCGATCAGGCGCTTGCACAGGCTGACGCGCGTGATATTCGGCGGTTGCTCGCGTTGGTTAACGCGACCTTGAAGGATGATGAACGTCGCATCAACGAGGCTTGAACACAGGTTGGGCCACGTTCGAATTACCGTGGCAAGTACTCCGAGAGTTTTGAGGTAACGGCCTCGTAACACGCATTCGTCGGCTCAAAAGCTCTATCTAAGAAATCATCAAGCTTATTGCTTGCCTTAGCTTCCATGAACTTACGAGTCAACAAGTCTCCGACGTGTATAAACGATAACGGGTAGTCGCGATTGATGAGCGGTGTGATTTTCTTAGCAATGGTGTCGGGTTGAGCGGGATGAAAGACAAACCCCGTGACGGCCTCTAAAAACAACGAAGCCGGATGAGTGTTATGTCCGGTGGATGGACATAGATCGTGATCGTTCGAAAAATTCTCGAGCAAGTCGTGCACGATTACTTCGGCTTTTTCCTCCAGCCACTGGGGGTTTTGGTGAATCATGGAAACAACCCGTTCGTGGGCCGATGAATTCACCTCGTTAAGCCTCGACAAAAAGTGATTGACCATGCCTTGAGTAGGCGTTTGGTTGAGATTGAATAAGTCGCATACGTGCAGCACGAATTCACCTTTGCCGATACCGCCAAGTTGAGCATTCGTAATGCGCGTGTGACGATGGTCTTGCGCGCTAACTCTTAAGTTTCTTTCGACTAAGGTTTCAATCTCGCGATGCGCATAACTTTCGGCGATGAGCTGCTTGCTTGTGAAGTATTCAGAATTTTTATAGGCGTCGAAAAAATCAAGAGCATGCGAAGCGTGTTCATTGCACATGTGTTTAAAAAGCGCTTGACGCAAGTTAAACCTTAATAAAAACACCTTTTTGTTTTGTGCTTCTTCGATTTGTTTCACGACATTATCGATTTCCTTAAACGCCGAAACTGCGTAAGCGATAGAGGCGTGCACATTCGATTCGTCGAATCGACGTTCAACAACGTCAATAACTAAATCGGCAAGTTGTTGTTTATCGTTTTCCGTTAGCGGCGAGGCATGGTTCGAGAACCATTGAGGGTGTTGCTGACGAACGTGATCGACAAGCGAGAGCTGCGCGCCGATCGGATGCGCGCCAACTGGCGGCATGGCGGCGAATGCGTTGTGAAGTCCGGCGATGTTGTTGAACAAGACGCTCTCCCTTATTTGATTTACTTGATGGATAAAACGTTAAAAAACACTAAGTGGTTGATTAGTTCAATTGGAATGGGGTGAATTGTTGTAAGAGGTTTGTTGAACGACTGCTGTTTCCATGGATATCCAAGGGCGACGCTGTTTAAAACGGTGCGTTGGCGTTATCCGCTAGCATCGTGTTAAACAGGTGGCGTCGTCGCCCACAAGAGATCGTCGACGCGACGCGCCCTGCGTTATAACTTCGTCCCAATGCATTCCACCGCCCAACTCGTCGAATTCAACACGCCGCTTGCCCTGCGAAGTGGCGGCACGCTCAATCAATACGCGCTTGCGATCGAGACTTACGGCGAACTCAACGCCGACCGCTCCAACGCGGTGTTGATCTGCCATGCGCTCAATGCCTCGCATCATGTCGCGGGGCTGGACGCAAACGGCCAGCTTGGGTGGTGGGACAACATGATCGGGCCGGGCAAGCCGGTGGATACCGATCGGTTCTTCGTGATTGGCGTGAACAACCTCGGCTCGTGCTTTGGCTCTAGCGGACCGGCGTCGGTCAATCCCGCCACGGGTAAGCCGTGGGGCAGCGACTTTCCCGTGGTGACGGTGGAAGACTGGGTCGAGGCGCAGGCGCGGTTGCTCGACAAGATGGGCATCGATCGCTTGGCGGCGGTGATGGGCGGCTCGCTCGGTGGCATGCAGGCCTTGTCGTGGAGCATTCAGCATCCGGCGCGGGTGGCGCATTGCGTGGTGATCGCAAGCACGCCGCGCTTGTCGGCGCAAAACATCGCGTTCAACGACGTGGCGCGCCAAGCCATCTTGACCGACCCCGACTATCACGGCGGCCATTACTACGCGCACGGCGTCGTGCCCAAACGGGGCTTGCGCGTGGCGCGCATGATTGGTCACATCACGTATTTAAGCGACGACGACATGGCCGAGAAATTCGGCCGCGCGTTGCGCGAGAAGGCTGATTTCGCCTATGACTTCGGCGTCGAGTTCGAGATCGAAAGTTATTTGCGCTACCAAGGCGATAAGTTCAGCGAATACTTCGACGCCAATACCTATTTATTAATTACCAAGGCGCTCGATTATTTCGACCCCGCGCTTCGCCACGGCGGTGATTTGGCGCGTGCGCTTAGTAGCGCGACGGCGGGCTTTTTGGTCGTGAGTTTTACGACCGATTGGCGTTTTTCGCCCGAGCGTAGTCGCGAGATCGTGAAAGCGCTGGTCGCCAATCGGCGCGAGGTCACGTATGCCGAGATCGACGCGCCGCATGGTCACGATGCGTTCTTGCTCGACGATGCGCGGTATCACGCGGTCGTCCGCGCGTATTTCACGCGCATCGCCGAGGGACTGGCCGCGCCGGCGCATGTGGGCGCGTTACTAAGTCGGGTCGCGGTATGAGCACGAGCATGAACACGGCAACGCCTTCACCATTACGCGCCGATCTCGCCTTCGTGGCCGACTGGATCGCGCCCAATTCCCATGTGCTCGACTTAGGATGTGGCGACGGCGCCTTGCTGCGTCATCTACGCACGACTAAGCATTGCCGTGGTTATGGCGTGGAGTTGGACGACGCGAAGGTCGCGGCCTGCGTGAAGAACGGCGTGAACGTGATTCAACAAAACTTAGACGAAGGACTCGCGCTGTTCGGCGACGACACCTTCGATACCGTCGTGCAACTCGAAACCTTGCAAGCCATCGTGCATGTGGAGCGCATGTTGCGCGAGATCGCGCGCGTGGGCCGCGAGGCGATCGTGAGTTTTCCTAACTTTGGATTTTGGAAGCACCGCGCGTCGATGCTGATCGGCCGCATGCCCGTAAGCGAAAGCTTGCCGTACGAGTGGTACGACACGCCCAATATTCGCTGCGCGACGATTCGCGACTTTGAAGTGCTGGCCGCGCGCGTCGGGCTCGATATTCTCGATCGCGTGGCCTTGCATAAAGGGCAGCCGGTGCGCGCGCTGCCGAATTTATTCGGCTCGACCGCGGTGTTTCGTTTTCGCCGCGCGGGTTGAGTGATCCGTTAAATCGGCAAGCGGCCGCCGCGTTCAACTTCTTGCGCCGTGCGCTTACGCACGACGAATTCAATCGCGCAATCGCCAATCGGCGTCATGGTTTGGTCCATGCGCGGCAATCCGAAGCGAAACGTGGTGTTGAGTTGTCGCACCACTTGCACGTCGGCCGCCGGGCCCAGGGTGGCGAGCAGCGCGAGCACGTTCACCGACTGTTGGCTCCATGAGCGTTCCTTGAAGATGGTGAACGTCCATTTATGATCGGTGTTGAAGGTGCTGGGAAACACGCCTTGTTCGTATAAATCCTCGTCGGGCACGAGCACCGTCACATGCCCGCCGGGCTTGACGATGCGAAACCAGTTTTGCAAGCCCTCGACCGGATCGCGCAAATGCTCCAAACAATGGCTGGAATGCACGAAGTCGTACGATGCGTCGGGCACGCCGCTCATTTGTTGCGCGTCGCCATCGGCTAAGTCCCAAATACGCACTTTGCCCATGCGCGGAAATTGTTGTTGGTACTGACCGAGCGGATCGGGCGCGCCGCCGATATCAATGCCTTCGCCTACGAAGTAATGATTGATAAAGCCGGGGTCGGACATGCGGCGATAAATGGATTTGCTAAGTTCGTGCATGACGAAAAGCACCAAGGATCAACGGGACGCTTCACCTTAGGTCGATCGCGCACTTGATGAACTTGCGATTAAGGCGCGAATCCCAGTGCAATTCCTCATCGATCGATTGTTGTCGTGCCCGAATGCGCATGGACTTAGGAATTCATAAGACATATTCCGATCCACTAATGCGCGGGTCTCGTGCATAACGCTATTGCTCTCCTCCAACACCACCGGGTTTTTCTAACAGTGCCTCCGGTTCGATTTCCCTTTGCATGCGCGCGGTTCGTGTTTGTCTTCGTCATGGGCATGTTCGCCTTGGGCGCGCACTGGCCCGTTCATGCGTCGCCGCCGCCGGCCTTGCGCGATGTCGCGTTGTTTTATGGCGAACAACCGCCGTTGGATGAATTGCGCGTTTTCGACGTGGTCGTGGTCGATCCCGATCATGACGTCGACCCGCGCGCGTATTCACGTCGTAACGGCGACCGCTCGCGCTTGTATGCGTACGTGAGCGTGGGCGAGGCCAATCCGGCGCGCGGTTATTTTCAAGCGATGAAACCGCAATGGTTCGCGGCGAGCAACCCAGCGTTCGGCACGCGCGTGATCGATCAAACCGCGCCGGGCTGGAACGAGTTTTTTCTCGATCGCATCGTCGCGCCGTTGGTGGAACGTGGCTTTCAAGGGCTGTTTCTCGACACGCTCGATTCGTATCAACTGCTCGCGAAGACCGACACGCAACGTGCCGAACAAGAACGCGCGATGGTGGGCTTGATCCGCGCCTTGCGCGCGCGCTATCCCGAGTTGCGCCTCATTTTCAATCGTGGATTCGAAATTCTTCCCGAGGTCGCCGAGCATGTGCAGGCCGTCGCGGCCGAATCCTTGATGCGCGGCTGGAATCCCGTCACCAACACGTATCGGCCCGTGCCCGAGACCGATCGCGCGTGGTTGCGCGCCAAGCTCGCCGAGGCCGCCAAGCTCACCGGGCGACCGTCGATCGCGATCGATTACGTCGCACCCGAAGACCGCGTGTTGGCGCGCGACACGGCCAAGCAGATCGTCGCCGCGGGTTTTATTCCGTGGGTCACGAACGCATCGTTGAACCAACTTGGCGTGGGGCGTCGCGAGGTAAAGCCTCGGCGCGTGTTGCTACTGACCGATAACCCCGAACGCGTGCGGCCCGATGTTTTGCCCGCGCAACGCTATGTGGCGATGCCGCTGAACTATCTCGGCTACGCGGTGGACGTGATGGAGATCGACGACGCGCTCGCGCCGCCCGCGCGACCGGTGGTGGGCCAGTACGCGGCCATCGTGACGTGGTTGTCGGGCACCGACACATTGAAGATGACGGGCCTAAGCGATTGGCTCGCGCAACAAGCCACCGCCGATGTGCGCGTGGTCATGTTCAACGCGCCGCCTGGGGATTTACGTGGGCCGGCGGCGCGCCGCTTGGGCATTGACGTGGAGCCAGACCCAGGCGTGCGGCAATTGCGCTTGGCCACGCGGCATCCGTTGGCCGGGTTCGAGATCACGCCGCAAGTCGCGCCTTCGGAGTTGTACGGCGTGCGCTTGGCCAGCGACAGCGGCGGGGAATCGGTCGTGCGCGTGGTCGATGAACGCGATCGCGCCTTCGACATCGCGGCGCTCACGCCGTGGGGCGGCTACGCCTTCGCGCCGTACACCGTCACGCAGCTTGGCGCGGTGGACCGTTCAAGCTGGGCGATACAGCCGATTGAATTCTTGCGCCGCGCGCTCAAGCCCACATTGCCCGCGATCGACGTCACCACCGAAAACGGCCTGCGTTTACTGCTCGTGCATATCGACGGCGATGGCTTTGCCTCGCGCGCGGAGGTGCCCGGCACGCCATACGCCTCGCACGTCATGCTCGAACGCTTCGTGCGGCGGTACCGCGTGCCGACGACGGTGTCGGTGATCGAAGGCGAGGTTGGGCCGCGCGGCTTGTATCCCGAGCAATCGGCGGCGCTTGAAGCCATCGCGCGGCAATTGTTCGCCGAGCCGCATGTGGAGATCGCCACGCATACCTATTCGCATCCGTTCGATTGGTACCGCGCCATGCGCCAAGGCGATACCGCCTCGCTCGACAAGACCAGCGCCGACACCGCCTACAACTTGCGCTTACCCGGCTATCGATTCGACATCGCGCGCGAGGTCGATGGCTCCAAGCGCTACATCGACGACACGCTCGCGCCCAACGCGAAACGCACCCGCGTGCTGTTATGGACGGGCGATTGCATGCCGCCGCCCGAAGCGCTCGCGCAAGTCGAACGCGCGGGGCTGCTCAATATGAACGGCGGCATGACGGTCATGCAACGCGACCAAGCCTCGCTGACCGACGTCGGGCCGCTCGGCATGCGCAAGGGCGCGTACTTGCAGGTCTACGCGCCCAATCAAAACGAGAACGTCTACACCAACAATTGGACCGGTCCGTTCTATGGATTTCAACGCGTGATCGAAACCTTCGAGATGACCGAGCGCCCCTATCGTCTCAAGCCGATCAACATTTACTTTCATACCTATGCGGCGAGCAAGGCCGCCTCCATCGCCGCGCTGGAGAAGGTGTATGCGTACGCGTTGAGCCGCCCCGTGTTGCCGATCGCCGCGTCGGACTACATTCGCAAGGTGATGGATTTCGATCGCGCCGTGTTCTTCACCGATTTAGAAGACGACGAAGGCGTCGTGCGTCTACGCACCGACGGTCACGCGCGCACCCTGCGCGCGCCGGCCGACGCGAAGTACGACGTAGCGGCAAGCCAAGGGTTGCTTGGCCACGGCGACGCGGCCGATGGCGCCTACCTCGCGTTGCATGGCGACGACGCGCGCTTGGTGCCCGCCACCTCGCGGTCCGCTCAGGCGATCGAGCTAGTGCGCGCAAGCGGCGTGGTACGCGATGTCGCGCGCGTGGCCGATCAACTCGCCTTCACGCTCGAGGTGCCGTCGGGCGCGCCGCAACCGTTGATTGAAGTCGCCGCTTTTCATGCGACGCGTTGCGCGGTGACCGTCGATGGTCGCGCCAGTCCGCCGCCCACGC
>DASTRU010000011.1:0-9796 GCA_035761045.1 Burkholderiaceae bacterium
GAAGGGTTGCCGGTGTTGATTGCCTCCAATAGCACCGTACGGTTGATGCAGGAGCATCGTGGTTTGGCATCACGAATGGCGAGTGGTGATGCATCCGTCGCCGATGCGTTGCGCGCGAAGCGGTCCGAGGTTGACGCCGCCTTGGGCGCGCTTGAACGCGCCGCGCGTCAGTTCAACGAGTCATCGTCGATCGCTCGGGTTCGCGCCGACTTAACCAACGAATGGAAAAGCATCGCGCAATCGTCCGCCGATCGGCGCGAGGATGGTCGCACGGTGCGCATTCGCCATAACGCCTTGATCTCGGAATTGATCTACCTCACGTCGCGGTACGCCAGCGAAGCGGAGTTGTCGTTCGACATGGATTCGACGACTTACTTCCTTGGCATCGCGTTCACCGAGCGCTTGCCGCAGCTCGCCGAATCGATTGGCCAGTTGCGTTCGCGTGGTTCGGGTGTTTTAGCACGCGGCGAGTTAGTCGATGCCGACCGTGAAGCCTTGGCCGAATTGTTGCGCGCGAGCGAATTCAATTACGCAAAAACGTTTGAGTTTTTCGATACGGCGGTGAATGCCAATCCCGAACTTAAGAATGCCTTGAGCGATCGTCGCAACGCGGCATACGAAGCGGCATCGAAAGTGACGGCCACCGTGCGCGAGCGTCTTTTGAACGGCGCCAATTATCCAAGCACGAGCGAATGGTGGGCGGTGACAACCAACGCGATCGAAAAACAATTCGCGTTGGCCGACGTGGTGGGCTCGACGATCGATCATTTGCTTGAAACCCGTATTCGTTATCAACGCACCGTCATGACGGTGAGCGCCGCCGTCATGTTGTTGATATTGATGGGTGGTGCGTTGATCGGCTGGTCGGTGCTGCGCGCCTTGAACCGATCGGTGAACGAAGCCGTGCATGCGGCCGAAGGTTTGGCGGCGGGTGATTTGACTCGCAGCATTCAAGCCCAAAGCTCCGACGAATTAGGCCGTATGTTGAGCGCGCTAAGTCACGGCATTGAAAACCTAAAGGGCACCTTGGCTAATGTGCAAGGCGCGGCGGCGGCGATTGGATCGGCGTCGGACCAAATCGCCGTGGGCAATATGGATTTATCAAGTCGTACCGAGGAACAAGCGTCTTCGTTGCAAGAGACCGCGTCGTCGATGGAACAGTTGTCGTCCACGGTGAAGACTAATGCCGACACCGCGCGCCAAGCCAATCAATTAGCCGCGGGCGCAAGTGCGGTGGCGGAAAAGGGTGGTCTCGTCGTCAATCAAGTGGTCAACACCATGGGCGAGATTAGTGGCGCGAGCAAGAAGATCGCCGAGATCATCGGCGTGATCGACGGCATCGCGTTTCAAACCAACATCCTCGCGTTGAACGCAGCGGTGGAAGCCGCGCGCGCCGGAGAACAAGGCCGAGGCTTCGCGGTGGTCGCGGGCGAGGTGCGAACACTCGCGCAACGCAGCGCCGAAGCGGCCAAGGAAATCAAGAGCTTGATTAGCGAAAGCGTGGGTAAGGTTGATGCGGGCTCGCAACTGGTGGGCGAAGCCGGGCAGGTGATGACGGAGATCGTCACCAGCGTGAAGCGGGTAACGGATCTCATTGGCGAGATCACGAGCGCGACGCTTGAGCAAAGCTCGGGCATCGAGCAAGTCAACCAAGCGGTCACGCAGTTGGATCAAACCACGCAGCAAAACGCGGCGCTTGTTGAGCAAAGCGCGGCGGCCGCGCAAAGCCTAAAAGAGCAAGCACAAACTCTTAACCATGCGGTCAATCAATTTAGGATCGATCAAAGCGTGCAGCAGGTATTGCCGCGACAAATAGGACGAGTCGTGACTAAGCGTCTTGCCTAGGACAAATATGTAAACCGCGAACTAATTCGCGGTTTACTCGATTCGCGTTAATCGTTTTCCTTAGACGTCTTGGGTGTTCGTGCCATCGTGAGGGCTTGAACAACCTGGTTCAAAGAGCGGTTATCGGCGGATCGAAGCGTCTGTGAAGAAGTAGCCTCGACGATCGAGGCACCAACTCTTCGCGCATTGGCGCATGGTCCCCTTAAGCCGGCTTTGTTTGATGGCTTAGTGACATTAGAAGACCAAAGAATGTCTTAGGAGATCGCAATGCAATCCGTCTTTGGAAAACTATCGATTCTTAAAAAGATGCTGTTGTTAGGCACGGTTGCATGCGTGATGTCGGCCATGCCCACATGGTTTTATGTATCGACCTTCATCTCGACATTAAGCGTCGCCGAGCGCGAGCGTGACGGGCTTCCCGTGGTGCTCGACGTGGTGGAAGCGATGCGCCTAACCCAGCAGCATCGCGGACTGGCGACCCGGCTTGCCTCGGGTGACGCGCAAGCGAAACCGAAGTTGCAGACCAAGCGCGACGAGGTGAATACCGCGCTGGAAAAACTAAACAATTCGGCGTTGAAGTTTGGCGAAAGCGACTCCTTAAAGTCCAAGCGACTACGACTAATCGATGATTGGAAATCGGTCTCGCAAGCCGCCAACGACGCGTCCGACAACGTGCGCACCACCCAGGAACGGCATGGCGCCTTGATCGCCGAGCAGTTGCACCTGATTTCGTATTACGCCGACGAATCCACGCTATCGCTCGATCCGGAAGCCGCGAGTTATCACCTCATGATCGCGGTGACCGAGCGTCTTCCCGAGTTTGCCGAACTGCTGGGCCGACTGCGCGCGCGCGGCGCCGGAATGATCGCGAGCAAGCAACTCGACGCGGCCGATCGCGCGGCTTTCATGGGTTGGTTGGATGCGACGACCAATCTCTCCATCAAGGCGGACTTTTCCATCGATAAGGCGATCGGCGAAAACGCCGGTATCGAAAAAGCCATTGGCGACACGCGCCGCGCCTCGCACGTTGCGGTGGAACGCGTATTGAAGATGGCGCGCGAGCGTTTTGTGAACACGGAGTCGATGCCCACGGCCGATGAGTGGTGGACGGCCACCACCGAGGCCATCGACGGCCAATATGCATTGATCAAGGCCAACACCAAGGCGCTCGACGACTTACTGGTTGAACGCAAATCGCGCGAGACGCGCGGCATGATCGTCGTCGGCTCCATATTGCTTGCGATGCTGGCGGCGGCCGTGGGTATCGGCGCGGCGATTGGCCGTTCGATCAAGCGTTCGGTCGACGAGGCCTTGCGCGCGACCGATGCGTTGGCGCGCGGCGATTTGCGTTACGAAGTGCGCGTCGTTTCGGGCGATGAGCTGGGCGATGTATTGCGCTCATTAGGAAAAAGCATGGGCCAATTGGGCCTAACGCTTGCGCGCGTGAAGGCGGCGGCCGAATCGATCGACGTGGCCACCAGCGAAGTCGCCACCGGCAATATGGATTTATCGAGCCGCACCGAGCAACAAGCCTCGTCGTTGCAAGAGACCGCGTCGTCGATGGAGCAGTTGTCGTCCACGGTGAAGAACAACGCCGATACCGCGCGCCAAGCCAATCAATTAGCGGCGGGCGCCAGCCAGGTCGCCGAAAAAGGTGGCGAGGTCGTGCATCAAGTCGTGGGCACGATGGGCGAGATTAGCCAGGCCAGCAAGAAGATCGCCGAGATCATCGGCGTGATCGACGGCATCGCGTTTCAAACCAACATCCTCGCGTTGAACGCGGCCGTGGAAGCCGCGCGCGCCGGCGAACAAGGCCGAGGTTTCGCGGTCGTGGCTGGCGAGGTGCGCAATCTCGCACAACGCAGCGCCGAAGCCGCGAAGGAAATCAAAAACTTAATTGGCGAAAGCGTGGGGAAGGTCGAAGCCGGTTCACAGTTAGTCGGTGAAGCCGGGCAGGTGATGACGGAGATCGTCACCAGCGTGAAGCGCGTGACGGACCTGATTGGCGAAATCACGAGCGCGACGCTGGAACAAAGCTCCGGCATCGAACAAGTGAACCAAGCCGTGACGCAGCTTGATCAAACAACGCAACAAAATGCCGCTTTAGTGGAACAAAGCGCGGCGGCCGCGCGTAGCTTGCAAGATCAGGCACAGACTTTGAAGAACACGATTGCTAGTTTTCAGCTAGCCGTTCAATAACGAAGTGTCGGGAGCAAGATGAGTGCCGTAGCGGAACGCGAATTCGATTTCAGCGAGCAGGACTTTCAGCGTGTCGCGCGGCTTATTCGTGAACGTGCCGGAATCGCGCTCAACAATTCAAAGCGCAACATGGTCTACAGCCGCCTTTCGCGTCGTTTGCGCGAAGGGCGCTTTCAAAGCTTCGCGAGTTACTTAGACGCACTTGAGAAAACCGCGGGCGACGACGAGTGGCAGCACTTCGTCAATGCGTTGACGACGAACCTCACGGCCTTCTTTCGAGAAGCGCATCACTTCGACACTTTCGCGGAACATCTCAAAGCCTTGAGCGAGCCGCCACGCATTTGGTGCGCGGCCGCGTCCACCGGCGAGGAGCCTTATTCAATCGCGATGACGGTGATCGAGCACGCCTCGCGCTTTAGCGGAACGGCGCGCATCGTCGCGAGCGATATCGATACCGAGGTGCTCGCCCGCGCGCGCGCGGGCGTGTACGCGCTCGACTCCGCCAGCGCGTTGGGTGAATCGCGCATGCGACGCTTCTTTTTGCGCGGTAAGGGCGCGAACGAAGGCAAGGTGCGCGTGCGCCCCGAGCTGCAACGCGGTCTTGAATTCATGCGGCTTAACTTGTTGGATCCGCGTTGGCCGTTCAACGAGCAGTTCGACACGGTGTTTTGCCGCAACGTAATGATCTACTTCGATAAGCCCACGCAACACGCCATCCTTGAAAAAATCCATCGCGTGATGATTCCTAATGGACTGTTGTTCGTTGGGCATTCCGAAAACTTCACCGACCGGCGCGATTTATTCAAGCTCATCGGTAAAACCGCATACCGACGCGTTTAACGGCGCGCAACCTCTTATTCGCGCGCCATGGCTTCCGCACCTGCTTACTCGTCCTCGCCGCCCGACACCGCTTCCATCGCCGAAACACTCGCCGCGCTCAACGCGCGACCACGGCGCGATCACGAAGCGCATTTCTTCTATCACGACACCTCGTTGCGTTGCGCGGCGGTCAAGGTCTTGCCGGGCGAATACTTTGTGCATGACGAGGACATCGCATTAGTCACCGTGCTGGGCTCCTGCATATCGGCTTGCATATGGGACCGCGAACGCCGCGTGGGCGGCATGAATCATTTCATGCTGCCCGAAGGGTCGTCGGGCGACGATGGCGGGCGTTACGGCGCGTATGCGATGGAATTGTTGATCAACGAACTACTAAAGCGCGGCGCGCGCAAGTCCACCATGCAAGCCAAGCTCGTGGGCGGCGGCGCGGTCGTGCAATCGTTCACGACGATGAACGTGGGCGAACGCAACACGCAATTCGCGGTGGATTTTCTACGGACGGAAAACATCGCGGTGGTGTCGAAGGACGTGCTCGATACATGCGCGCGCAAGGTGTGCTTCTTTCCCGCGAGCGGGCGCGCGATGGTGAAGAAACTAGCATCGATGCAAGGCAGCGACGTGGTGCGCGAGGAGTCGCGTTATCGCAGCGAGATCGCGAAGCCCGCCGCCGTGTCTGGATCGGTCGAATTGTTCTAAGGATTTGTCATGCCCAAGACCCGTGTACTCATTGTCGACGACTCGGCCTTGGTGCGTAGCTTGATGACCGAGATCATCAACAGCGCGCCCGATCTCGAAGCGATTGGCGCGGCATCCGATCCGCTCATCGCGCGCGAGATGATTCGGTCACTCAACCCCGATGTCATCACGCTCGATATCGAAATGCCGCGCATGGACGGCCTCGATTTTCTCGAGAAGCTCATGCGCTTGCGGCCCATGCCCGTGGTCATGGTGTCCACGCTGACCGAACGCGGCGCGGAGGTTACCTTGCGCGCGCTTGAACTTGGCGCGATCGATTTCGTCGCCAAACCTAAGATCGGTGTGTCGGGCGGCATGCGCGAGGCCGCCGACGAAATCAACGAAAAAATTCGGCATGCCGCGCGCGCGCCGGTGGGTCGTCGCGCGCCACTGCCCGGTTTACCCGCGGCCGCCGCGCCAAAGCGCGACGCCGCGCCAACAAGTTTTAGTCGATCGAGTACCGAAAAATTAATCGTGATTGGCGCCTCCACCGGCGGGACCGAAGCGATCAAGGAAGTACTTGTTCGATTGCCGGCGGACAGCCCCGGCATCTTGATTACCCAACACATGCCGCCCGGATTCACTAAGAGTTTTGCGCAGCGTTTGGATGGCCTATGCCGAATCCGCGTCGCGGAAGCGACCGATGGCGCGCGCGTCTTGCCCGGTCATGCCTATATCGCGCCGGGTGGCTTTCACCTAAGGCTTGAGCGCAGCGGCGCCAACTATGTCGCGCGCTTGGACGATGGTCCGCCGGTTAATCGGCATAAGCCGTCGGTGGAAGTCATGTTTCGCTCCATCGCGCAGCACGCGGGGCCTAATGCCTTAGGCGTAATGCTGACGGGCATGGGCAAGGATGGCGCGATCGCCATGCGCGAAATGCGCGAGGCCGGCGCCTACACCATCGCGCAAGACGAAGCGAGCTGCGTGGTGTTTGGCATGCCGCGCGAGGCGATCGCGGTGGGCGCGGTCGATGAAGTGCTGCCCTTGCTGCAAATCACCGACCGCTTGCTTGAGAAGGTGCGTTCAGCCGGCAACGCGGTTCGCGTATGACGGCCCGCGTGGAGGAATGAACAACACGCGTTCGAGTTGATTAAGCGCGGCGTCGCCAAGCGTTGGATTTTGAAACGTGACGGACTTGAGTTTGGTGAGGTTGCATAAGTGCGCCACGGCCGTGGTGCTCACTTCGCGCAAACCGAAAAGACTTAGTTTTTCTAGTTGCGACAGCGTGCCGATTGCTTCAAAGACATCGTCGGGGCGGTCAATCGCCCCGTGAACAACTAATCGCTCCAACTTTTGAAGCTCGCGAAGCGAGACGATTCCCGTTGGACTCGTTTGAGTTAGGCCGCCAATTTCCAACTCGCGTAATTCATGCAGCTTGCTTAGGTGAGCGAGTCCGATGTCATTGATGTTGAGTCGCGGTGTCCACGTGGGGAGCGTTAAATTTTGCAGACCAGTGAGCCGACCAACATATTCCAGCGACGCGTTGTTGATGTACGCGCATCCCGATAAGTTCAATTCCTTAAGCTGAGTCAACGGCTCCAGATACGCAAGACCGGGACCCTTCACGCGCGTTTGCGAGAGATCAAGCGTGCGCAGGGTGCTAACGCACGCAACTTGTGCGAGTTGTTCATCGCTAATCGCGCATTTAGTAAGGTCGAGCGCCGTAAGCTTGGGCAGGTGTCGAAGATGCGCAAGCCCTTGCGCCGAAAGGTGAACGCAGCCGTTGAGATCAAGATGCTCCAAGTTGGCTTCGGGGTGAAGCCGCAGCGTTTTGAACTCGTGATCGGTAATACGCGTCGATCGACGTAGCGATAAAAAGCTTAAGCGCTTTAACTGCGCGAGAGGCGTTAAATCAACGGCCTCACGGTGCTTATCCATATCCACGTACACAAATTGCGCGTTTGGATAAGCCTTGACGGCTCGCTGTAGATCGGCGGTACGTTGGGTAGTGACGTTGATGAAATTTACATACAACCCAAGCGCGCGTTTCCACGCGGGATGCACCGACGCCATCGTTCGCGCCACGTTTGGCGCATCGGTAAACCGACGGTTGCGTGAATCAAGGGCATTGGCGGTTTTTGCGATTTCAACGACTAATTCATCGGGTAAGCCATTCCATTCGGGCATTGGCGGCCGACTCGGCACTGAAAAGCACGAGGTAACAAGCGATAGGAGCTTCACGGGGATTAGGAATTATTAGTTTTTATGGAGAACTCAACTGCGTCGCCGAGTTTAACGAAGAACTAAACGCGCTTCTTTGTTGGCCTCTTTAAAGCTTGCGATCGCCTTGTCGCTAACCGTTCCGTTAGAAATGCGAACTTCCCGCAAGTTGGTAAGACCTTCCAACTTCATGAGTGCCGCGTCGTTGAAGGTATTCGACAGACAAACAAATGTTTGCAGCTTTTTAAGTGATTTCAACTGAGCAATACCTTCGGGGCTTACGTTACCCCGATCTTTGTCGCGCCCCAAGCACAATGACTCAAGGTTTGACAAACCACCGATGGCGTGTAGCGCTTCATCACAATTCGTGATGTGTTCGCGAACGGTCAAATGCTTCAATCTATTTAGCCCTCGAACGGCGTCCGAGTCGATCGCGCCAACCTCTAATCGGTCAAGCTTAAGTGTTTCAAGGCTGCGTAATTGACATAAATGGTGAAATCCCGTGTCGCTCACCGGTAGAGAGTTTGATAGATCAAGAGCCTTCAACGAGGGTAAGTCGCTTAATAAACCAAGATGTGCGTTATCGACATCATTGCAATTATTAATAATTAGTACTTCTAATTTTGAAAACCCTTGCAGATGCTTGAATCCTTGTCCGTTTATTGAAAGAGAACGAAAAGCCAGCGTCACGAGTTTGTCTTTGAGCGGCGTGATGGCCTCGATATCCAAATTCTCTGTTGGAGACGACACGAACATCAATCCTTTAATAGCACCAACGCTAGCAAGATGCGCCATGACCATGCTGTTGCAGGACTTCGAGTCGTTCAAAGAAACAGTTACTCCCTTGGCTTGGGGGTGCAACTCGAGTGTTTGTAGTTGCGCGGTGGTCAATCGTCTCGAGGGGCTAACAATAAGGACATCAAGATTCGGCAAATGCTTTAACGCCGATAAATTGACCGGTGCTTGTGTATTTGAATCAAATGCAATGTGGACCATTGTTGCATTCGGATAAGCCTTTACAGCGTTGGCCAAATCCTGTGGGCGGGTCACTCGAATTGATTTGACTTTTAATTGAAGTGCTCTGCGCCAATGCACGCTTACCGAGGCCAGATTAAAAAAATCCTGTCGCTCGCTGCCTCCAGCAGATGCGTGACTATTGGAAACTCCTTCGCTAATCCTTCTAATTAAATCGCCAGGCAAGTGCGCCCATACGGAGGTTTGTTCGGGTCTAACGTAGGGCGCGGAATTTGCTCCGTCAGGCTGATTTGCTCAAGAAAAACAGGCTTTAAAAAAATTAGATACGCGCATGAATAGCTCTTATTTGAAAGAATGCGATGCAGTTATATGAAATCCAGCTCTACATCAGGGCGCGCCTTCCTAAATTTTGGAATAGCGTCAATGACTAAAGAATCTTGTCCAATAAGGACTCTTCTTAAGCTTGGAATACTTTTCAACGCTTCAAAAGCAGCATCATTGAAGGTGGTGAGAGAGCATTGAAAAAACTTTAGGTTTCTTAGCGACTGTAACTGGGCAATACCTTGAGCGCTAATGTTTCCAGAATATCGAAATTGTTTTATTGAGAGTCCTTCAAGGTTGGTTAATTTACTAATTGCACGAAGTAAGCCGTCGTAGTCTCTGTGATCCGAGTGAACGTATAAAAATTTTAGATTGCTCAAAGAGCTCAATGCGTTCAACTCTGAATCGCTAAGTTCATCTCTCAAGTTCGCCACAAGCGATTCAAGTTGATTTAGCTTTGAGATGTGGCTCAAACCGGTGCGGTCTAGAAGCAAGGAGTTGTGCAAAGTAAGTGTTTTTAAAGACGTAAGTTCGCTTAAGGCCGTAAGGCAATTGTTGTTATCAAGGTTATTAGAAGAAAGATCGAGTTCGTTTAATTTTGAAAACCCATGAAGATGTTTCAACCCCGATCCTCGTACCTGATTGTGTGGAATTGAAAGCTTGATGAGTGTGTCTTTAAGTGGCTTTAAACTTTCGAGTTGAACGTCGGAAATTCCGCAGC
>DASTRU010000012.1:0-4835 GCA_035761045.1 Burkholderiaceae bacterium
CGCTGCGCGACGATGGTTTCGAAACCATCATGGTCAATTGCAATCCCGAAACCGTGTCGACCGATTACGACACGAGCGATCGGCTGTATTTCGAACCGCTCACGCTCGAGGACGTACTCGAGATCGTCGACAAGGAAAAACCGGTTGGCGTGATCGTGCAATACGGCGGGCAAACGCCGCTCAAGCTTGCCAAAGCCTTGGAGGCGAATGGCGTGCCGATCGTGGGTACGTCGCCCGAAAGCATCGATATCGCCGAGGACCGCGAGCGTTTCCAAAAACTCATTCACAAGCTGCAGCTGCTTCAGCCGCCCAACCGCACCGCGCGGACCGAGGCGGAAGCGTTAACGCTTGCCAGCGAAATCGGTTATCCGCTCGTGGTGCGGCCAAGCTATGTGCTCGGCGGCCGCGCGATGGAAATCGTGCACGAGCAACGCGATCTTGAACGCTATATGCGCGAGGCGGTGAAGGTCAGCAACGATTCGCCGGTGCTGCTTGACCGCTTTCTCAACGACGCGATCGAAGTCGACGTGGATGCGTTGTCCGACGGGCAACGCGTATTCATCGGCGGCGTGATGGAACACATTGAGCAAGCCGGCGTGCATTCGGGCGACTCCGCCTGTTGCCTGCCGCCGTTCTCGTTGTCGGCCGCAACAGTGGATGAACTCAAGCGGCAAACGGTGTTGATGGCCAAGGCGCTCAACGTCGTCGGTTTGATGAACGTGCAGTTCGCGATTCAACAGCAAGTGCGCGAAGGCGCGGTCCACGACATCGTCTACGTACTTGAAGTCAATCCGCGCGCCTCGCGCACCGTGCCTTACGTAAGCAAGGCGACAGGCTTGCAACTCGCCAAGATCGCCGCGCGATGCATGGTCGGCCAAACGCTTGATTCGCAAGGCGTGCAATCGGAAGTCGTGCCGCCGTATTACTCGGTGAAGGAAGCCGTATTTCCGTTCGTGAAGTTTCCGGGTGTCGACACGATCCTGGGTCCCGAGATGAAATCGACGGGCGAGGTCATGGGCGTGGGCCGTACGTTTGGCGAAGCGTTCGTGAAATCGCAGATCGCGGCGAGCACGCGTTTGCCGGAATCCGGCACCGTGTTCCTAAGCGTGAAGGATCAAGATAAACCTAAGTGCGTCGAAGTGGCGCGCGGGCTTGTCGCGCTTGGCTTCAAGCTCGTCGCGACCAAGGGCACGGCGGCGTTCCTCGCGGCGCAAGGGCTGGAGGTCGCGGCGATCAACAAAGTGGCCGAAGGTCGTCCACACGTCGTTGACATGCTTAAGAACAACGAGATCGCGCTCGTGGTCAATACGGTCGAGGAAAAGCGTTCGGCCATCGCCGATTCGCGTTCGATTCGCACGACCGCGTTGGCGGCGCGCGTCACGTCGTTCACCACCATCGCCGGCGCGTTGGCGGCGGTGGAAGGCATGCGTCATATGAAGTCGCTCGACGTGTACGACGTGCAATCCTTGCATCGCTCGTTGCGCGCCGCTTAAATCTCAAAGAGCTCGCACCGCGGCTGCGCTTGCCGCGGCGTTGCTCTATCATCGCGAACACAGGCCCTGGAGCTTCACCGCTCCGGGGCGATTTTTTTGTGCTCAGGAATTTAACTGTTTAGGTTTGATATGCCCGTTCCCATGACCAAGTCCGGCGCCGAGGCGCTCAAGGCGGAATTGCAACGCCTCAAGGCCGTCGAGCGGCCATCCGTCATCCAAGCCATCAAGGAAGCGCGCGAGAAAGGCGACCTTTCCGAAAACGCCGAATACGACGCCGCCAAGGAGCGGCAAGCGTTCATCGAAGGCCGTATTCAAGAACTCGAAGGCAAGCTGGCCGCCGCGCAGGTCATCGATCCGAGCGCGCTGAATCCCGACGGGCGCATCGTATTTGCGTCCACCGTGCAGCTCGAGGATCTCGAGTCTGGCAGCACCGTGACCTATCAAATCGTGGGCGACGACGAGGCCGATTTGAAAGTCGGCAAGGTGTCCGTCTCAAGCCCCATCGCGCGCGCTTTGATCGGTAAGGTCGCCGGCGATACGGCCGAGGTGCAGGCACCCGGCGGCGTGCGCGAGTACGAAGTGATCGACGTTCGCTATGTCTAGCGAGGCCGCGATTCGCCGATTGAACGCGCTGCGTTTGGTCGTGCTCGCGGCCTGGTGCGGATTAACGTGGACCATTGGCTACGCGGTCGCGCCACAACTATTCACGGCGCTTAACGATCCGGCGCTAGCGGGCATGCTGGCGGGCCGATTGTTTCGCATTCAGGCCTACGCCACCTTGGTGGTCGCGCCGTTGTTGTGGTTGTCGTTCACGGGCGCATGGAGCGCGCGCGACGCCGGCCGACGCATCGACGCCCGTCTCGTGCTGGCCATGCTGGCGCTCACCCTGGTGGGATACTTTGGCTTGCAGCCACTCATGGCCGATGTACGCGCCGCGATCGCGCAACAAGGGCGTACTCCCGAATTAGTGTCCCGCTTCGCGTGGTTGCACGGCATTTCCGCCGCGTTTTACCTCGCGCATTCACTCGTGGGCGTTTGGCTGGTGGTGCGGCAAGCCCGAGTCGCGCATTAGCCGCGACTTGTTTCCACCTCCAATCTTCATTGATATGCGATGCTCGCGGCGCTTTTTCATTCGCCAACGTCGCTATGTCCTTGTCCTCTGCTTTTTTGCTTGCCTTGGCGATCGCTTTCTCCGCCAAGACGCTTGCGTGGGTCATTCAAAAACGAACGCGTAACGCGGGACTGGTGGATCCCATCTGGGCTTGGACGCTTGCCGTGCTTGCCTTGGTGTTTGCATGGATTGGCACCGCGCCCGCCGAAGTACGCATCGCGCTTGCGGTCATGGGAGCCGCGTGGGGCGTGCGTCTAGGCATTCATTTATGGCGTCGCAATGCTGGTAAGCCGGAGGATTGGCGTTACGCCAAATTCCGCGCCGAGTGGGGCGCGGGCGCCGACGCCAAGATGTTTTGGTTTTTCCAGTTCCAAAACATATTCACCTTGACCCTGGCCGGCTGCGCGTTCTTGCCAGTCGCGTTTCGCACCGACATGCCACACCCAGTGGCGTTTGCGCTCGCGGTGCTGATTTGGCTCATATCCGTCATTGGCGAAGCGGTCGCCGATGCGCAACTCGAACGCTTTCGTACCGATTCCAATAACCGTGGCGAGGTATGCCGCGTGGGCCTGTGGCGGTATTCGCGGCATCCCAATTATTTTTTTGAATGCGTGCATTGGGTCGCCTACATCCCGCTAGCGTTCGGGTCGCCGCTCGCGGTATTCACGCCGCTTGCACCGATCGTCATGGCGTTTTTATTAATGAAGCTGTCTGGAGTGCCGATGCTGGAGGCGGGTCTCATGCACCGCAAGCGCGGTTACGCCGACTATGTACGCACCACCAGCGCCTTGATTCCTTGGCCGCCGAAGCCATCGGCGCGCCCCGACGGAGAACAACAATGAGTTTGATCGCTTTATGCGAACGTGGATTCGTGCCCGATGCGCTCGCGCGCGTGGGCATGCGGCGCCTAATTCGTGGCCGATTGGCCTCGGAGACGCGCGCCGAATCTCCCGCGCAGCGGCACCAACGGTTTGTCGCCGAATTGCGCGCCGCACCCGTCGCGATTGAAACCGAAGCGGCGAACGAGCAGCACTACGAAGTGCCCGCCGAATTTTTTCACCGTCATTTAGGGCCGCGGCTCAAGTATTCGTGCTGTTTGTATCCGACCGGACGCGAGACTTTGGCGCAGGCCGAGGAAGCCATGCTGTCGCTTTATGCCGAACGCGCCGGCATGCAAGACGGCATGCGCGTGCTGGACCTAGGCTGCGGCTGGGGATCGCTATCGCTTTGGCTGGCCGAACACTTTCCTAATGCGCATATCGTGGGCTTGTCCAATTCGCATTCGCAGCGCGAATTCATCCTTGGCCAAGCCGCTAAGCGCGGATTGAAAAACGTCGCGATTCTCACGGGTAACGTCGCCGAGTTCGATTTCCCGACACACGGTACCGACGCAGGATTCGATCGGATTTTTTCGATCGAAATGCTCGAGCACATGAAAAATTACGATGCGTTGTTCGCCAAGATCGCGCGTTGGTTAACGCCCGAGGGGCGGTTCTTCGCGCATGTATTCGCGCATCGAGAATTGAGCTACCACTTTGAGGACCGCGACGAAACCGATTGGATGACGCGCTACTTCTTTCGCGGCGGCACGATGCCCTCGCGCGCGCTGCTGCCCGCGTTTCAAAACGATTTAACGCTTGTCGAGGACTGGTGGGTCGACGGCACGCATTACGCGCGCACCGCCGAGCACTGGCTAAACGGCATGGACCTTCATCGCGCCGACGTACGCGAAGCGCTGGCACGCGCGTATGGCCCGGCCGACGCCGGCATTTGGTTTCAACGTTGGCGCATGTTCTACATGGCCGTGGCCGAACTGTTTGGTTACGCCAACGGCGGCGAGTGGGGCGTCGCGCATTATTTGTTCAAACGCAAATGACGCCCGCGCGCCGACGATTCATGCAACACGCGTTGGCTAGCACCGCGTTGCTCGCCGCGGTGCTCATGCCGGCTCACGCTAACGAGATTTCGCGTTTTTACGGTTACGCGTATGACTTAGAAACGGGTCGTTATCTCTATACCGAAGTGCATCGGGTGAAGTTGGAGAACGGACGCTGGCGTAGCGGCACCACGGGCTACTTCGCGCCCGACGGCAAGGTGATCGCGACACGCAGTTTTGATTTCGCCGACAACCCCTTCGTGCCGGTGTACACCTTCGCGATACCCGAACAAGGGTATTTGGAAGGCATATCGAACGTAAGTAGCGCTGGTATCGCGATGTTCAATCAGTCTCG
>DASTRU010000013.1:0-2871 GCA_035761045.1 Burkholderiaceae bacterium
ACACGCGCAATCGCAAGCGCGTACAGCGTGAACACATAACGGTGCGCGATGGAATCGTTCCACGGTGGGCATGGGCCATCGTAGCCGTAGTAATCCCCGCCCATGTCCGGGTCACCCGCGAACCAATTGGTGTAGTCGTTCAAACCATGACGCAACAAGGTGCCATCAAGACGCGCAATGACCGGCCCGCCCTTGCCATGCGGCGTGACGACATGGCTGAACTCGCCTTCCACGATCGGTTCGGTATCCGCCGGTAGATCGATCAACAACCAGTGAAAGAAATCCACGCGTGGCAACTCGGCGGGCACGCTGCGGCCTTCTTGATTGACGTCGTCGCCACGCGAAGGCACGTCGGGGTCGTGACAGATCAACGCGAGCGAGACAGTGCCCGACGGCACATCGCTCCACGCGAGATGAGGATTGCGGTTGTTCGATAGCTTGACGTGCGTGACGGCGTCGGGAACACCCAACGCGCAGCGGGCTGGCATGGCTTGCCCGTCCACAAAGCTTTCGCTCCAAATCTTCATCCCAACTCCTTGCGTGGCGGGCTTACCTGTAGCCAAAACGTCACCGGGCCATCGTTGACTAGGCCGATTTGCATATACGCGCCGAAACGACCGGTCTCGATGGAAGCCAAATCGATGCCATAACGCTCGCGAGCCAACGACACCGTGTAACCAAACAACTCACGCGCCTTATCTGGCGGCGCGGCGGGCGTGAAACTTGGCCGAGTACCCGAACGCGTATCGGCCGCCAACGTGAATTGCGGAACAAGCAACAAACCGCCGCGCACATCGCGCAAGCTGCGGCTCATGCGCCCCGCGTCGTCGGCGAATACGCGGTAATTCACCAAACGTTCGATGAGCGTATCCGCTTGCGCGGCTTCGTCTCCACGCTCGGCGCATATCAATACGAGTAGCCCCGCTTCGATCGCGCCAATACGCTCGCCGTCCACCTGCACATGGGCTTGCCGTACGCGTTGCAGTAACCCGATCATCGCAACACGACGCGCACGAATTTACGCTTACCGACTTGCAACACGTACGTACCTGAATCGACCTTAAGCGCCTTGTCGCTGATCGTTACGCCATCGATGCGCACGCCGCTTTGCTCGACCATGCGAATGCCTTCGGACGAGCTCGGCACCAAGCCCGCTTGCTTAAGCAAACTGCCAATCGCCATCGGCGCGCCATCGATCGTCATTTCGACGATGTCATCCGGAATACCGCCGCGCGATCGCAATTCAAAATCGGCTTGAGCCGCATCGGCCGCCGATGCATCGTGAAACCGCTCGACGATCTCGCGCGCCAACAACACCTTGGCGTCGCGCGGATTTCGCCCTTGCGCGACGTCCTCGCGCAACTTAGCGATTGCATCGAGCGACTTAAAGCTCAGCAACTCGTACCACCGCCACATCAAAGTGTCGGAGATGCTCATCACCTTCGCGTACATCGAATTGGCGGGCTCGGAAATGCCGATGTAATTGCCCTTGCTCTTGGACATTTTCTCGACGCCGTCGAGTCCTTCAAGCAACGGCATCGTCAACACGCATTGCGGTTCTTGCCCGCGCTGCTTTTGCAATTCGCGGCCAACCAGCAAATTAAATTTTTGATCCGTGCCGCCAATTTCCAAATCCGCCTTGAGCGCGACCGAGTCATAGCCTTGCATCAGCGGATACAAAAATTCATGGACCGAGATTGGAACGTTGTCGTTGAAGCGCTTGGTGAAATCGTCGCGCTCCAACATGCGCGCCACCGTCCAGCTCGCCGCGAGCCCGATCATTCCACGCGCGCCCAAGGCGTCGCACCACTCGCTGTTGTAACGAATTTCCGTGCGTTCAGGGTCGAGCACCAAACTCGCTTGCGCGTAATACGTGTCGGCGTTGTGCTTGATTTGCTCGGCGGTCAAAGGTGGACGGGTGCTGTTGCGGCCGGACGGATCACCGATCAACGCGGTGAAATCACCAATCAAAAAAATAACGGTATGCCCAAGGTCTTGCAGCTGCCGAAGCTTATTGAGCACGACCGTATGGCCCAAATGAATATCGGGCGCCGTCGGGTCAAGACCGAGCTTGATGCGTAATGGTTTACCGGTGACCTCGCTGCGCGCGAGCTTGGTAATCCATTCGCTTTCGACGAGCAGTTCCTCGCAACCACGATGAGTAATTTTCAAAGATTCGCGAACGCTCTCGGACTGCGAAAGCGACGCCGGCGACGAGGCATCGGACATAAGTTTTTAACGATTCTGTGGAGCGAATAGGCGGTGGGCGGTTGTTATACTGCGGCTCGCCGTCTCGGCATGCAGTTCCGCCCGAGAACTTTCGTGTTCGCAAGCCCTGGACTTACGCCGATGACGACACTCAATGGCTGCATCGGCGGCGGGGCGCAACAGCGTTTTGATTCTAGCCCATGCAGTCGCAACTAAAAGGCATTCGCGCCGCTTCGCCTGTGCGCCCTCGGTGGCGCCTTAGATCCGTCGCCTTCATCGGCATCGCGCTCGCATCGTATGCGGGCGCGTCGGCCATCGCATCGTTCGGCGACGAATTACTCGAAATTCCTAAAGTCGTTGGACCACGCAAGGTCATCGACTTACCGTTGCCCACGCTCGAAGAACAAATCGCGGTGCTCGACGAGGCGCCACGCGAATTTTCATTCGAAGACCGCATGCGCGTCGGCGATACGGTGGGCGCGCTGCTCGACCGTCTTAGCGTGAGTGATTTCGCGGCTCAACAATTCATCCGCACCGATCCCATCGCGCGACGTCTTCTTCAATTACGCCCAGGCGGGTCGATCACCGCGCGCACCGACGAGCATGGGCAATTAATCGAACTACGCTTTCCTTCGTCGAGCGCGCAAGACGCTAAAGCGGTTC
>DASTRU010000014.1:0-2368 GCA_035761045.1 Burkholderiaceae bacterium
GATTTGGCTAAAGCATTACGACGAGCTTGCAATTCCTCGGTGCGCGTTTGCAGTTGTTTGCGTTGAGCTTCGGCATCGCGAAACGACGCGATGTCGAACGTATACCGTTCGCCGTCGGCGAGTCGAGCGGCGACAGCGTCGAGGTCTTTACGCAGCAGGGCAATATCAAGCATGTCGAAAAATAAGTAAGGCCGATCGGGAGCCGGCGATTGTACGGGCAACGATTAACTACTCGCCGGTGTTGTCCTTAGGCGCGACGTTGCGTTTTTTTTCGGTCGCGGACGCATCAAGCTCGCGAAAATGCGCGAGACGTTCGCGAATACGCCCTTCAAGACCGCGGTCGGTTGGGCTGTAAAACGTGGGCGGTTTTATATCGTCTGGCCAATACGATTCGCCGGCGGCATAGGCCTCGGGCTCGTCATGCGCATACCGGTATTCATGGCCGTAGCCCAGCTCCTTCATCAACCGTGTTGGCGCATTGCGTAGATGCAAAGGCACCGCGCGCGAGCCGTCGTTTTTTATGAATTGCATGGCGGTTTTATACGCGGTGTAAATCGCGTTGGATTTAGGCGCGACGCTCAAATACACCACCGCTTGAGCCAAGGCGAGTTCGCCTTCGGGCGAGCCTAAGCGCTCGTATACCTCCGCCGCATCCAATGCGACGCGAAGAGCGCGCGGATCGGCCAAGCCAATGTCCTCATTGGCCATGCGTACTAAACGTCGCGCGAGATAGCGCGGATCGGTGCCGCCGTCGAGCATGCGACAAAACCAATACAACGATGCATCGGGATTCGATCCACGCACGCTTTTATGCAAGGCGCTGATCGCGTCGTAAAACGCTTCGCCGCTTTTATCGAAACGTCTTAGGTTTTCGGCGAGAGCGCGAGAAAGCGCGGCTTCGTCGATGACGCGATGCTCCGCCGAAGCGGCACGCGCGACAAGCTCCAAATGATTTAGCAATTTGCGCGCATCGCCATCGCTTGCGCGCACGAGCAATGCGCGCGCCTCGGGCGTCAGGCTAAGTCCATGCAATTCAGGCGCGTTGGGATGAGTCAGCGCGCGGTCGATGAGAGCCTCCAACTCAGTCGCTTGCAATGGCGACAGCACGTAGACCGCTGCGCGCGAAAGCAATGCCGAGTTGACTTCAAAGCTCGGGTTTTCGGTCGTAGCGCCGATAAATACGAATAAGCCGCTTTCCACGTGCGGCAACAACGCGTCTTGCTGACTTTTGTTGAAGCGATGGATTTCATCGATGAACAACAGCGTGCGTTTACCGGTACGCGAGCGCACGTCTTGGGCTTGCGCCACCGCGTCGCGAATATCCTTCACGCCCGCGAGTACAGCTGAAAGCGCGATGTACGCGCAATCAAACGCATCGGCCGTAAGACGCGCCAACGTAGTCTTACCAACGCCTGGTGGCCCCCACAGAATCATTGAATGCGGCTGCTTGGACGCGAACGCGACCGCTAGCGGTTTATCCGCGCCTAAGAGATGTTGCTGACCGACGATCTCGGCAATCGATCGAGGCCGCACGCGTTCGGCCAAGGGCGCGGTGTTAAGGAGCGCGGCCCGGTCATTAGGCGCATCGGGAATTGGCGCGTCGTCGAATAAACCTCGTTCAGTCATGCCGCGATTCTCGCAAATCGCGTGCGCGACTAAGACGCGCGACTATTTACTGCTCGTATACATCCGCGCCCTTGGGTGGCACGAAGCGAAAGCGATCGGCCGGAACGTTGGGGTTCGACACGACATTGTTGAATTCCAATCGCGAGATCTGCCCGAAGGCGTCATGCAATTCCATGGCAACCGGCAACCCGTTGCGAAAACCAATCGACACCTTGTTGAAGTTGGTGTCCTTGCTACGCGGCGTGGCGTCCAGCCATGCGACTCCATCGCGCGTGCCGGCTTCCTCGAGCACGAAGCTTTTTTCGAGGTCGTTATTGCCAAACAGGATGGCTGCGGGCGATTCGCCCAAAGCGCTGCCAAGCTTTTTAATCGTGACTTGGTTGAGGTCCTTATCCCAAATCCAAAGTCGATCGCCGTCGGCGATCAAGAGTTGCTCGAACGGCTGCTCATAAGCCCAACGAAAACGCCCAGGTCGAGCAAATACGAAGTCTCCGGTGGACGGCGGCGAGGCGCGGCCATTTCGAATCACGCGTTGGGTAAATTCACCTCGCGCGGCTTTCGTGGTTTGAGCAAAGCTTCGCAGTTCATCGATAGCTCCGGCATGCGCGGAACAAGCAAAGGCGCTTGCCAAAACGACAAGCGCATAGCGGACTAAGAACTTCATTCGTTTCCTGAGATCGGCACCAAAATGTCTCGATTGCCATTGGATTGCATGGCCGATACTAGACCGGCTTGCTCCATC
>DASTRU010000015.1:0-6553 GCA_035761045.1 Burkholderiaceae bacterium
GGCGATTCGGCCAACGCCTTGACCACGATCAGCGCCAGCACGGCGAGGATGATGATCATGATCATGAACGCGCCAAAGAGCGCGATCATGCCGGGCACCGTGCCCATCTCCTGCTTGACCAGATCGCCCAGCGAGCGACCATCGCGACGCGTGGAGACGAACAGCACGATGAAGTCTTGCACCGCGCCCGCGAACACCACGCCGGCGAGTAGCCACAAGAGCCCGGGCATATAGCCCATTTGCGCGGCCAGCACGGGGCCAACGAGCGGGCCCGCGCCCGCGATCGCGGCGAAGTGGTGCCCATAGAGCACGTACTTGTTGGTGGGGACGTAATCGAGTCCGTCGTTATGACGCCATGCGGGTGTTTGGCGGTTCGGGTCGAGACCGACCACCTTGTTGGCGATGAATAGGCTGTAGTACCGGTAAGCAATCATGTAGGTACAGACGGCGGCGATGACGAGCCATAACGCGCTCACGGCCTCGCCCCGTTGCAAGGCGATGATCGCGAACGCGAATGCACCGGCGATACCTACCAACAGCCACGGTAAATGGCGTCGGATGACGGACATGGGTTTCTCCTCCAAGTATTAAAAGTTCAAGGCCGTTCGATGACGGTCTACGACGCGTTGCAGTGTGTGCAACTGACATGCCTATCGCATCCGTCTCAGCACGTAAGTGCGCGGGGTATGAATACGTAAGGGAAAACCCAAATCGTGAAGCCGACGCGAGGGACAGGCGCAATAAGCCTATTCGTCGGTGTATTGGCGCGCGTGTTCGACGGCGTATTTGATCAACTCGGCCTGGCCAGTGAGTTCCAGCTTGCGCTTGATGCTTTGGCGATGCGTTTCGATGGTTCTCACGCTTAAGCCGAGTTGACGCGCCATTTGTTTGCTCGACCGGCCCTTGCCCAGCTCGGCGAGGATTTGCGATTCGCGCGGCGTGAGGATGGGGCGCGGCGAGTGGTCGCGAAACAAGCGCTTGGAAAGCGTCGCGCTTAAAAACGTGCCGCCGGCGGCCACGACTTCGATGGCCGTCAGGATGTCGTGCGCGGGTGCGTCCTTGAGCACGTAACCGCGCGCGCCGACTTGCAAGGCGCGCTGCACGTATTCGGGGTTGTCGTACATGCTGAGCATGATGACGCGCAGTCGCGGATCGTGTTGCAGCAAGACGGTGGTGAGGTCGATGCCGTTCATGTCGCGCATGCCTACGTCCATCAACACGATTTGTGGCGAGCCGATCGAAAGTTGCTCGATCGCGTCTTGCGCGTCGCCGGCCTCGCCGACGACTTCGAAGTCGTGCCGCGCCGACAAACGCGCGCGCAAGCCATCGCGCACCAACGGATGGTCGTCGACCAACAACAGACGAATGGTGGATGCGGACATAAGTAAGCAGGAAAAAACGGGTCGGCAAGACGCCAGGCGCGGGAGGCTACAACGATCTCGCGATACGGCGAAAAAACTCAGAACATCAAGCGCCGCGCGATCGAACTTCGACCGCGCCGGCGCCACTTATACCGCCTAAGGGGCTGCATCGTTAATAACAAAGCGGTCACCAACAAAGCGGTAACGCCAATCCTCTCCTTTACCGGTGCCGATGACCGCGCGCCGCGTCTTCCATCGCTTCTCGTAACGCTTTCAGCACGTCAAAAGAGTTTTCCATGCGTATTAGCCGTTTGCCGTCCGACGTTCAACGCACGATCGTCGATGGCCTGATTCAAACCACCACGCCGCGCGCCTCGCCACGGCGCAATGTGCAAAACCTAAGGAATTTGCTCGCCGCCGAGCGCGGCATGGCCGGCGTGGCCGCCGATTTGTTGCACGACTTGCGCAACGATCAATCACTCGACTTATTTCGATTCGAAGCGCGCTTGCAATGCATGTCCGAGTCGGCGGCGATCGTCGCGCGCGACGGCGATCCGAACGCCGTCAAGCAATCGCTCGTGCGTTGTTTCGAGCAAGTCGGCGGGTACGTGGGGCTGGATCAGCGCGCGTTTGTTCATCCGCAGCTTGTCGACGATGTCATGCGCGCGGTGGTGGAAAGCCCACGCGTGCTCGACTTGTTCATCAACTTGCATGGCGTGCCGGCCGAACAACGCGCGCGCGTCGTGTCGCATTTAGACGCGATTCGCCAAGCGCATCCGGATGTCGAGCATGTGTTTCTCGGGCTGAACGGCCAACCGGTCGATCGTCCGATGCTGGAATCGTTAAGCGGGTCGTACGTGACGCATTTGGATGTCGCGCAGGCGAACCTCGACGACGAATCGCTTGACATCGTCGGCCGCATGCCGCGACTCAAGATGTTGAGCATCGCGGGCAATGACGCAATCACGCCGATTGGGCTCGCGCATTTGGCGACCGGCGTGGAAGCGCGCGGTGAACACGACGGCGGCCTGACGCGGCTCAACGCGAGCGAGATTCATGCGACCGATGCGCATTTGCCGCAGATCGCGCGGCTCGTGCATCTCGAACAGCTCAATCTCAATCGCAACGACGTCACGGCCACGGGCGCGGCGCTGCTCGCGGAGATCGCGCCGCTAAAGGAGTTGCAGTTGGCTGGCAACCCGATCGGCGACGAAGGCGCCTGTGCCTTGGGCAACGCCCGCGCCTTGGAAGGACTGGCCGTGAGCGGCTGCGGTATTGAGTCGTATGGCGTGCAAGGCTTGATGAGCGCGCCGCTGCTCACGCGTCTTCGGCTGGATGGCAATGCGTTGCAGCCGTGGTGCCTCACGCCCATTGCGGGCGCGACGCGGCTCACGCATATCTCGTTGCTCAACACCGGATTGTCGTCCGAGGCGATTCAACACCTTCGCGCCGCGCGGCCCACGCTCGAAATCGGCCACGAAAGCGTGTTCTAAGCACCCGGCCGTTCAACGACGGCGGGTAGGACAAATTTGTCCTGCCGGTCGCGCTTATATGTTTCTCCTGGCGTCGCGCGCCTAAATAGCCTTGGTGAGGGGTGGACGAATTCGTCCTGGCGACGCCTCATGTCCTTGCACGTGATTCCTTAGTTTTCAAGCGCTTAGCGCACGCGCGCGCGCCGGCATTGGTTTTGCCCTTAATGGGGCAAATCGCGACACCCGCTATGTCCGAACCCAAAGCCGACGTCATGACGCTCGTTCAATTGTTGTCCCGTTATCTGCGCGACCGCCCGCTGGCCTGCGATACGTCCGAAGGCATCGCCCGCTGGTGGCTCAACCATGAGCTCGCGCAAGACCGCGAAGTACTCGATGCCGCGTTGTCGTGGATGACCACGCATGGGTTGATCGAGCAAGTCACGGCGGCCGACGGTCGCGTGCGTTTTCGGCGCATGCAAACAAGCGAGACCGCCGACGAGACGATCGACCGTCTGGCAAAACTCGCGGACGCGACGCGTTCGTACGGCTCGGGTTGGCATTGACATGGCTAGCGTCGTCGCCTTGCATTCGGTCACGAGCGGACTCGCGCAGTTTCTGTCGCGCGCGTATCAACTCGCGCCCATTAGCCAAGTGAGCTGCAAGTTCACGCCGGTAGGTACGAGCGAATTCAAAAAGCTCGATGGACAAGACACGACCTGTTCGATCTTCGTCTACCGCATCACGCATAACGAGCATCTGCGCAATTACCGGCCCGTCGGTCGTGTGTTGCCGTTGTCGGTGAATTTGCATTTGCTGTTCACGATCTGGGCCGATTCGGCCTTGCGCGAACAGTCGTTGATCGCCTGGCTATTGCGCGCCTTGCATCAACAACCGGTGGTCGATCGCTCGATGCTGCCGAGCACGGCGGGTTTCGACGTGGCCGACCATATTCAACTCTTGCCCGAGGAACTGTCGCTCGACGACATGACCAAGCTTTGGCAAACGCTTGCGCCGCCGTATCGCGCGTCGCTTACGTATGTCGCGCGCAATGTGCCGATCGATGTCGAGCGCAACGAGGACTATCCGCCGGTGGTGGCGACGCGCTTCGCGCTCGACGACGAGGTAAGCGCGCCATGATCGTTGAACTACTCGACCGCCGCGTGCTGGGCGCGATCGCGTTCGTCGATGGCGTGACCCGGCAACGCGTCAGTACCGGTCTACGTGTTGAAAGCGACGCGCTTACGCTGCGTCCGCAAGCCAGCGGCTTGTACGTGATCCACGGCGCCGATGGCTTCGAAAAAACCATCGAGTCGTTCGACGAACCCGCCGCGCCGCCGCCAGGCGCGCCGATTCATTTCGCCGCGCGCGTGTTCGACCCCGAGCGTCGGTATCTGGCGCGTGCTTTCGACGTGACCTTGCCGCGCCCATCGACGCCGGTGACGGACCCGACCAGCGTGCTGGTGCCGCTCGAAGTGGACTTGCTGCCCGCGTCCGCGATGCCGGTGCCCGCGCGCTGGGCGACGTGGCGCGTGCGCGTGCAAATCGCGGGCAGCGTGCTCAAGACCGGGTTGGCCAACGTGCTCGTGCGCGTCACGCCGCAACTCGCCGGCTTTACCACGCAACTCGCGTTGACCGACGCGCATGGCGAAGCCTTGGTCGTGATTCCCAACGCGCCGTCGGTCATGCCCTCGGCCGGCAATGGCGGCGGCGGTGGCGGCACGCCGGTATTGGTCAAGCAATTCGAGGCGACGGTGAGTTTGATCGTGGATGCGTCCGTCGCGCGTGCCGAAGGCGCGAGCGTGCCGCCGCTGGCCGATCCCCAACGCATCGTCGCTCGCTCGGCGCCCCCGCAAGCAGGTGTGCGCGTCTTGACGAAACCCAACGTCACGCTCGCGGCGGGCCGCAGTGTCCGCAGCGTGATCGAGGTGAGCTTTCCATGAACCGCACCCCCAGGAGGCCCTAAGTGCCCGAATATCTCGCCCCAGGCGTCTACGTTGAAGAAGTCAGCTTCCGCTCGCGATCGATCGAGGGCGTGGGCACCAGCACGAGCGCGTTCGTTGGCCCGACCCGCAAGGGGCCAACGGGCATCTCGCCCGAGTTGCTCACGAGCTATGCCGACTACGAGCGCATCTTTGGCGGCGTGGACCCGCTCGACTTCGGCAGCGATCCCAAGCTCAACGTCAATTACGTCGCGCACGCGGTGCGCTTGTATTTCAACAACGGCGGCGCGCGGTTGTATGTGGTGCGTGCACAGGCGAGCGACGCGCAAGCGGCCAGCGCGAGCGCGACGCCAGTGTTGCCGGCCGCCGGGCCCGCGCCCGCTCCAGCACCCGGGCCGGCTCCAGCGCCAGGCCCAGCGCCCGCGCCTGGACCCGCGCCGGCACCCGGACCCGCGCCGGCACCTGGCCCCGCGCCCGCGCCCGCCGGGCAGGCGTGGTTCGTCGCGGCGTCCAAGGGCAAGCATTTCGACGGCGCGTCCATCGTCGTGCGGCAAACCGCCACGCCAATCGGCAAGCCGGCCTTGATCTCCGCGCCCGACGGCACGGTGGTGCGCGTGCATTCGGCAAGCGATGCGGTGGTGGGCTTTTGGTTCAAGAAAGCCGGCGCTTGGCAAAAGAGCACGGTGCTCGCGGCCGCGCCATCGCCCGGACCCGCGCCAGCCCCGGGGCCCGCACCGGCACCCGGGCCAGCTCCAGCGCCAGGCCCAGCGCCCGCGCCTGGACCCGCGCCGGCTCCCGGACCGGCGCCAGCACCTGGTCCCGCGCCAGCACCGGCGCCCACCGTCACGGACCTCGTCGCCGACTTCGACACGCAAAAACTCAAGGCCTACTCCTTGATGTTGACCGTCACCGTCGTCACGCCCGATGGGCAATCGACGGTGTTCGAAGGTCTCGCGCCGGGCAGCGGCCATCCGCGTTGGATTGGCGATGCGTTGTCTGAAAAACCGCAGCGCCGTAGCGATGTATTGACGAACCCGATCGCCTTGCATTTCGAAGCGGGCGTGACGGCCGAGGCCGATGCGTTACTGCAGGGCCTAGGCGGCGGCGATCGCACCACCGACGCGAAAGGCCAGCGCGCCGAGCCGAGCAAAACCTTTACCTTGAAAGGCGGCTCCGAAGGCGCGGCGCCGAGCGCGACCGATTACGAAGCCGCGTTTGAATGGTTGGTGGGTTTGGAAGACGTATCGATCGTGGCCGCGCCTGGATACTCGGCGCGCTATGTCGAGGCCGATCCGGACACTTACTTAGGCATTCAAGACGCATTGCTCACGCACGTGGCCAACCCGCGCCGTTATCGCATGGCCGTGCTCGATTCGCCGCGCGATGTCACGCCTTCGCTGATGCGCGATTTGCGCGGCCGTGTCGATAGCAATCGCGCGGCCTTGTATTACCCGTGGATCGCGATCGCCAATCCGCTCGCGGGCCCCAACAGCAACGAGCCAGCCGAATTGCTCGTGCCGCCTTCGGGTCCGGTCTGCGGCATTTACGCGCGCAACGATATCGAGCGTGGTGTGTACAAAGCGCCCGCCAACGAAGTGGTGCGCGGCGCCTTGCGCTTCGAACCGAACGTGAATTTCGGTCAGCAAGAGTTGCTGAATCCCATCGGCGTGAACTGCTTGCGCGCCTTACCCGGACGCGGCTTGCGCGTATGGGGCGCGCGCACGATTTCGAGCGACCCGGAATGGAAGTACGTCAACGTGCGGCGCTACTTCGCCTACCT
>DASTRU010000016.1:0-13595 GCA_035761045.1 Burkholderiaceae bacterium
AGCGTATCGAAATCACGCATCGCTCGTCGAGCCGCATGACCTACGCTGTCGGAGCCGTACGCGCGGCGCGCTTCTTGGCCGATCGCGACACTGGCTTGTTCGACATGCAAGACGTGCTCGGCCTGCGCTGATTCCCATGACCACGGGCGCGCTTGGATTAAGTCATTTTTGGTCGCAAGCCGACGCGGTTAGCCGCGCGGTGGCGTATGGGCTGCTTGCGATGTCGGTCTTGAGTTGGGGCTGCATCTTGGCCAAGGGATGGTCGGTTTGGCGCGCCTCGCGTGCGCTCTCGGGTTTAGTGGCGCGATTTTGGGCCGCCGGTACTTACGAGGACGGCGTCGCGCAACTTAGGCTTCACGATTCGCGTCATGCCTTCGTCGCGCTGGCCATGGCCGCGCGCGCCGCGCACGACTCAACGGCCACGAGCATTGGCGGCCACGCCACCGCCAGCGAGCGCGTGATGCGCGCCGTGGCCGCCGAGCTGCGCGCGCAACGCCGTCGTCTCGATGGCGGACTCACGCTTCTCGCGTCGATCGGCACGACGGCACCCTTCGTTGGCTTGTTCGGCACGGTGTGGGGCATCTACCACGCGCTTATTGGCATCGCGAGTAGTGGGCAAGTCGTGATCGAGCGTGTCGCCGGCCCGGTTGGCGAGGCGCTCATCATGACGGCGTTTGGCTTGGCGGTGGCGATCCCCGCGGTGTTGGCCTACAACGCCTTTGGCCGCATGAACCGATTGGTCGCCGGCGAGCTTGACGGGTTCGCGCGGGATTTGCACGCGCACTTTTCAACGCCGCATTAGGTTCAAGGGCCATGGGCTTCGGCAGCTTCAACGAGCAAGAAGAGCATCCGCCGCTCGCCGAGATCAACACCACGCCGTTGGTCGACGTCATGCTCGTGCTGCTGGTGATTTTCATCATCACCGCGCCATTGCTCACGCATGCGATTCGGCTCGATCTCCCACGTGAACGCGCGAGCGCGTCGGCCGATACGGCGCCGAGAATCGTGCTGTCCATCGACGCGGACGGGCGCGTGCATTGGGATCGCGAAATCGTCGACGACGCATCGCTCGCCACGCGGCTTGCCCAAGCCAGCCAACGCGATCCGCGTCCGGACGTGCATTTGCGCGCCGATAAAGCTACGCGGTACGAACGTATCGCCTATGTGCTTGCGGCCGCGCAGCGCGCGGGGCTGCCGCGCGTGGCTTTCGTGACCGATCCCGCAACTCCTTCACCGTGACGCCGTTCAAGCACTTCGCCGCCGCGCTTGTGTTGGTCTGCGCGTGCGCGACGAAGGCGTTTGCATCGCCAATCGAGGTGCGTGACGACACCGGCGCGGTCATCACGCTTGCGTCGCCCGCGCGGCGCATCGTGTCCTTATCGCCCGCCGCTACCGAAACGCTGTTCACGATCGGCGCTGGCGCGCAAGTGGTTGGCACCAGCGCGTATTCCGATTGGCCCGAAGCGGCGCGACAAGTACCGCGCATTGGCGACGCGTTCATGTTGAATCGCGAGGTCGTGGTGGCGCTGCGGCCGGACCTCGCCATCGTATGGGGCAGCGGCACCGCGCCGCAGCGGGTCGCCGAGTTGCGACGACTCGGCGTGCCCGTCTACGTAACGGAAGCGCGACGCTTCGCCGACATCGCAAGCACCGTCGAGCGTTTTGGCGTTCTCACCGGTCACGATGACGAAGCTCGCCGCGTCGCCATCGAATTTCGCGAACGCCTTCATGCCTTGCGTGTGGCTTACGCATCCCGCAAGCCACTCACCGTGTTTTTGCAAATCTCCGCAACTCCGCTGATGACCGTCAATGGACGTCATGTCTTTAGCGAAGCGTTATCGGTGTGCGGAGCGACGAACGCATTTGAAACCTTGGAGGCTTATGCGCCGCAAATCGCGCGCGAAGCCGTGATGGCGGCGGACCCCGATGTCATCGTCGCGTTGACCTCCAATGACGCCGAGGCATTTCGAGCGTGGATATCGCTGAGTCATTTACGCGCGACGCGGCATCGTGCATACGTTGCCATCGCTCCCGCGCTGTTTTCGCGCGCGTCGCCCACAATGCTCGACGGCGTGCGTGAATTGTGCGAACGGTTGGACGCGATACGCGCGCGACTGAACGAGCAATAGGCGTGAGTCGCGTGCGTGGCTAAGGCCGATCAAGCCAAGCGCGAATCGGCGTCCATTGCTCTAAATCTTTTTCCACGCGCGATGGCGCGACGTCAAACACCGTTAGGCCGTGCGCGGCCAGCTGCACATAATTTTGCGTATCGCGCAGCATCGTGAGAACGGGCAGGTTCAGCGTCTCGACATAGCGTTGCAATTGCTCGGCGGCGCGCGTGCGCGCATCCACGCGCATGCCCACAATTGCTACTTCCGTGCGGCCGTCGCGCACCGGTTTGCTCTCGACGAGTTCGGCTAAAAAGTCGCGAGTCGCGAGGATGTCGAACATTGAAGGCTGCAACGGCACGAGCACGCGGTGGGCAATCTTAAGCAGCGTGACTAATGGCTCGCCATGCAATCCGGCCGGCGTATCGAGCACGACATGCGTCGTGCCTTTAGGCGGACGCAAGGTGCGGTCCTCGCCAACCTCCCATGCCTCGATGCGCGGTAACGATTCGGCCCGCAACGCAAGCCAAGCGCGCGATGATTGCTGGCGGTCGGTGTCGCCCAGCATCACGCGGTGACCGAGACGCGCGAAATACCCGGCGGTATTCGTGGCCAACGTTGATTTACCCACGCCGCCTTTTGGATTCGCGATCAAGACCACCGGCATATCCTGCGCTCCGTCATCAAACCGCCAAGGGCGAAGACGGTTTCGGTAAGCGAAACCGCATGAAAACGCGCGCGCAGTGTAAGCGCCGGAACGATCGCGCCGTTATGCCGAATTCGGCATTCGGGCGCTAAAAAATGTCCGACTTAAGCCGCCTTGCGCGAGCGTTGAGCAAGCCGGTTAAGCAGCAGTTGCACGCGATCGAGCGAGGCCAAATGCGCGTAGATCAAACGCATGCCGCCACGTTCGATAAGCATGCGCAGTTGATCGGCTGGAAGTTCCTTGAGCTGCGCCTCGCTAACGCGGAACAATCCATTGACTTGAATTTGCCCAACCCCGGGTATCTCGGCATCTAGACGGAAACCTTCGAGCAGTTTGAGATCCACGAGCAATTTGCACAGTTGCTCGGTGCGGGCGAGGTCGCGCTCGTACTCGAGCACTAACGGTTCGTACTGGCTCCATAACGGCGATGGTTTGCCTTCGGCTTCGAGCACCGGCTCGCCTTCGGAAGACACCACGTTTTCCTCGACGCACACGATGCGATCTTGCTCGACGCCTTGTTCGTTGCGCACGGCCGCCATGCAAAACGGCCAACGACGCACATAAGCGGGCGCATAAACGCCATCGGCCCAACGATCACCTTCGACGAACAGGTTTTCGCCCGTTTTAAAGCCGCACATCGCTACTGGCAACACATTGGCCGCGGTACCGCCGCTTGCAAATACCACTGGCATGTCCCGCCCCGCGACTTCGAACTCACCCGAACTTACTGGAATAAGTTGCGCGGTTCTAAAGAACATGGGAACGGCGCGTTCGAACTTGAGTTTGTGTTCCCGAGTAAGCGGGATGATTTTTCCAAAGCCGAACGGTGCATTGATATCCATACATTCTCCTGAGGCGGTGCGGCGATTCTAGCGGCGCGTGTCACGGTTATGTCGATGTCTTTTGCCTCGTTGTGGCGAGGATTGATATACTTCGCGCCTTATCGGGGAAGTAGCTCAGCTGGGAGAGCGTCGCGTTCGCAATGCGAAGGTCGGGAGTTCGATCCTCCTCTTCTCCACCAAACACAAAGGCCAACCACGCGGTTGGCCTTTTTCTTTGCGATCGCGTTATTGGGTTCAAGCGATGTCGGCGTGGAACATCCGTTCAACGAAAAAGACTAAGCACTAAACGCGAGAACAATGTCTTTCGAACACGACTGTATTTGCCCATTTTGTGGACGGCAGATGGTGCCAGGTCCATCCACGGACTTGCATCATCTCGTGCCGCGTTCGCGTGGTGGGCGCGAATCGCAGCGCATTCATCGTGTGTGCCACCACAAAATTCACGCGACCTTAAGCGAGGCCGAATTAGCGCGCAGCTTTCACACGTGGGATGCATTGCGCGCGCATCCGGAGTTGGCCCGTTTCATCAAATGGCTTGAGCGCAAGCCTCCTACTTTTCACGATAAGAGTCGCCGACCACGTTATCGCAAGTGAATTTCATCGAGATTATGTTTGTGAATTTCTCGATGCTAGTCCTCAACAATGCGACGTGAAAGCCATGCTTTTTGAGGTTTCAACGGTATGCTTTTTGCACCAGGCTGTCACTCATAGAAGCACGCGTTGCGTTGCGCACAAGGAGGGCGATCATGGGGGGTGAACTCGTTCCAGCTACGGTTCCTAAATCGGCGATTCCGGTTGCCGCGTTCAAGGAGGTTTACCAAACGCAAACGGTTGAGGTCGCGCTCAACGACCTCGGGCAGGGCGCGAACGAAGCGTTGCGAGCGACGTACGAACGCATGCTCAAGATCGGCGGCGATCGATTCGCGGTCAAGCCGGCCACGCTGCCCGAGATGGAAAGCCTTTACGAGTCCTTGCCCAACTTCGGCGAAGTACTCGACGACGTGCGCAAGCAGCTCGCGTTGTGCATCGAGACCGACGACCGGCTCGAACTTACCCCGATGTTGTTGCTTGGCGCGCCAGGTATCGGTAAGACGCATTTCGCCAAACGCTTATCCACCATGTTGGGCACGGGGTATGGATTCGTTGGCATGAGTTCATTGACCGCGGGTTGGGTGTTGTCGGGTGCTTCCAGCCAGTGGAAGAACGCGAAGCCCGGCAAGGTGTTCGAAACCCTCGTCAATGGCGATTACGCGAATCCCGTCATCGTCGTGGATGAAATCGATAAGGCCGGTGGCGACGCGCAATACGATCCATTAGGCGCGCTTTACACCTTGCTTGAACACGACACGGCGCGCGAATTCATCGACGAGTTTGTCGAGATTCCCATCGATGCCGGCGACGTAATCTGGATCGCCACCGCGAACGATGCGCGCAGCATTCCCGAGCCGATTCTCAATCGAATGAATGTGTATGAAATCGCGCCGCCGGATCATGAGGGCGCGCGTCGAATCGCGCAGGCGATTTACGTGGAAATACGCGATTCCCATCAATGGGGCAGCCGTTTTCCGCGTGAGCTGGGCGACGATCCGTTGGACCGTGTCGCGTTGATCTCGCCTCGCGAGATGCGCAGAACGTTGATGAGCGCGTTTGGAAATGCGCGTTTGGCCAAGCGCGATGAAATCACCGCAGACGACATCGAGACCGACCGCAACAATAAAAAGCAGCGAATCGGTTTTTGAAAAAACAAGGCGCCGACATTTCCGTCGGCGCCTTGTCTTAGTGTGGATTGCGAATTAGCGCGTGTAGGAACGCAGCATCCACGCCATTTTTTCGTGCGCTTCGATGAGGCCGGTGATGAAGTCTTCCGTGCCCGCATCGCTTGTGCCGTCCAACGTTTGAATGTCGGCGCGCATTTGACGAATGAGCGCTTGATGGTCGGCGAGCAAGGTTTCGACCATCTGTTTCCAGTTCAAATCGTCGGGCGATTCCTTTAGACGCGCGAGTTGTAGGAATTCGCGCATGGAGCCCGCCGCGCGACCATCGATGGCACGAGCGCGTTCGGCCACTTCGTCGAGGATCTCGTCGAGCTGTTCGTATTGCGCCTCGAAAAACTTATGCATTTCCGAAAAGCTCGGTCCTTCCACGTTCCAGTGAAAGTTGCGCGTCTTTACATACAACAGCACTTCGTCGGCAAGCAGAGCATTGAGTATGCGCACGATCCGCGAGCGTTCTTCCGGAGCAATGCCAATATCCGCCGGATTCTTGAAAGCACCGGAATTGTCGTTCTCAGCCATGGTCATCCTTTCGATGTTGAAGTCCTTGACCGCGCGCGGGTAAAACTTTGCCCACGCGCACCCATCGTTTATCGCGATTCTTAAGCAAGCCGCATTCCGCGTGCCTCACTTACTGCGTTACTGCGCGATGGGAGGGGCATCGACTATCGTGGCTCCGTTGAGCCCGCATTCCATGACAGCGCGGCGCACCGTCTCGATTGCGCGCGCGCGTGGAAAACTTTTACGCCATACGATCACCACGCGCCGATGAGGCACGGGCGATGTAAACGGCACGTAGCGCAACATGGAGTCGGACATCGGGCTCGCTACCGAGGTACGTGGAAGCACGGTGATGCCGAGTCCCGACGCCACCATGTGCCGAATGGTTTCCAGCGAACTGCCTTCAAACGCGCGTTGAATGCCGTCCATGCGGCTAGTAAGCCGCGAAGTTTCCGGACACACCTCCAGCACTTGGTCGCGAAAGCAGTGGCCGGGGCCAAGCAGCAACATCGTTTCGTTTCGGAGTTCGTCGGTGGAAACCGCATCGCGCGTTGCCCACGCATGTTGCGGCGGCACGGCGACGACGAAGGGCTCGTCGTACAGCGGTTGCACCATCAAGCCAGTATCGGGAACGGGCAAGGCCATGATGGCCGCGTCGAGCTCGCCTTGTCGCACCATTTCCAACAGCTTGGCGGTAAAACTTTCTTGCAGCAGCAAGGGCATTTCGGGCGCGGCCTCGATCATTCGTTTGACCAGCGGAGGCAGCAGGTAAGGCGCGATCGTGTAGATCACGCCAAGGCGCAAGGGGCCACGGATGGGATCTTGGCCTTGCTTGGCGATTTCCTTGATGGTGGCCGTTTGCTGCAAGACTTCGCGTGCTTGCTCGATCACGCGTTCGCCGATCGGCGTGAGCGTAACCTCGGTGCCACCCCGCTCGAACAAGGTCACGCCGAGTTCTTCTTCCAACTTCTTAATCGCGACCGATAACGTTGGCTGCGAGACAAAACAACTTTCGGCGGCACGGCCGAAATGGCGTTCGCGTGCAACCGCGACGATGTATTTGAGTTCGGTAAGTGTCATGGCTATCGCAGTTTACGTGGCGATAGTCAGCCGCGCGAGAAGAGATGTGCTCGCTTTAGTTGCTTAATGCCGCTTCCACTGAATCAAGTGCGCGTTCCGTCAAATCCTTATCGTCGAAGACGACGAGGTAGCCGATTTCAATATGCAAACGCAGCAGCTCGGGCGTGTAGGACACCGCTTCGGTGCCTGATCGATCGGTGAATAAATACGTGGAGCGCCGTGGACTAATCCAACGTAACCGCGCGACGCGGCGCGGATCGCGGTCGGTCAACTCGGCCCAGGTGCCGCGTTTGAGATTGGCGACGATACGATCGATGTCGGACGCCGCGCACACCGCGTGTTGCATCGAATCTTGCGAAGGCTGCGCGGCAACTTGAATGGGAACCGCATGTTGTTGGGCCAGTTGTTCGACCATTTCGGTCGAGACGGGCACATGCAAATCGCTTGGCGCGGCGAGCGGATCGATGCGTAGATCGTTCACGCGATTCTCGAAACGCGCGAACGCGCGGTCTTGCAATTCGGAACGCACGCCAATCTTGACCGCGGCCGAATGCGCATTCATCAGCCCGTTAAAAAACCGTTGTTGTTCGTGAGCCGCCAGCGTGATCGTCGATAAACCCAAACGGATTTTTTTGAGGAGCAGCGGCAACATCGCGACCAGCCGATCACGCTCGTCCTTCGTGATCTTGGGCTGCACGCTCCACACGAGATCGGTCATGACGTAACGCAGCTCGCTTACATGCTCCGCGATCGCGCCGGTCACGGTGGCTTCAACCAACACGCGTCGCCACGGATCAAGCAGAAAGTCGGTCAACTCCTCGGGGAGTTCAATTTCGCCCACCGCGTCTCGAATTTGTTCGAGCGCTTGCATGTCGGCGATTTCGCGTTGCTCGGCTTGATGCAGCAACTCCGCCGCGCGCGCGTAACGCGCGGCCTGAATGCCTTCTTGTTCTTTTAGGAATTCATCGAGGCGTTGGGTTTGACGTTCGAATAATTCGAGATCGCGGTCGAATTCGTTTTCGACCGTGGTGACGATGTCAAACACCAAGGCGTGATAGCGGACTTCGGCGTCGCTATCGTCGTCTTGCCAGCCAACCGCCGAGCGCGCGATGGTGTCCAACAACACGCGCGCCGGGTGCTCGGGCGTGGCGAATAAGGTGCGGTCGAGCAACGCGGCGCGCAATAGCGGTACCTGCAAGCGCACGATCAGCCGCTTGATGCGGTCAGGCACTTGTTCGTCGGCGAGGATCTTGTCGACCACCATCGCGACAAGATCGATAAGGATTTCTTCGTCGCGCGCGACGCCGGCGGTGCGCGCGCTATCGCGCACATGGTGCAAGACGTTGAGTTCGGCAAGCGGCATGGCCGCGAGCAGCGAGGCATCGCTTGTGCCCAACGCCGGCATCGCCGGTACGAGTTGCGGCAGTTGATCGAGCGCCGAGCTAGGAAGCGTGGGCCAAAACGTGTCCGGCGATTCGCTGAGCGATGGCGCGTCGACCGATTGCGGTTGCATCGCGCGCAGCCGCGATAGCCGGTCGACTAAATCCGCATGGCGCATTTGCGTCGCGGCTTGCGTCTCCGTTGGGGTGAGCGGCGCTATTTCTTGATGGGTATCGACCCGAGCGGCTTGCGGCGTGGTGCGCAACGTCGCGCTGCCCGTCGTGCGCTTAACTGAATAACGTTGCCGACGCCATGCCGCTAAATCGGGCAGAACGTTGACCGCGCTCAAATGCGTATTGACCTCGCGATACGCCGGCATGAAACCGCTGTTGAGCAATCCCTCGATGCCGCGCAACACCTCGATGCGCACTTCGTTCTCGGCATCGAGTTGCTCGCACGCGCGTTGAATCGCGCGGCATAAGGCTTCGGGCGAGAGCGGGCTTTCTTCATCGTCGACATGCTCGCGCCCAAGCAGATAACCCAATCGATCATCGAGATCGGCGATTTCATTAGGCCCCGACGACGGCGTATCGCGCAATCGTTTAACCATGCGCTGCACGACCATGTCGGCTTCGACTTGATTGTCGTCGAGCAAGCTAAGCGCATCGAGATTGATGGCCGAACGCGCCGCCGCCGTGGCGCGCGCCGTTTCGGGGTGAAGCCGCCGCTGCGCGATGGATTCAATCGCGCGACGAAACTGACTTTCGATGTGCGCGCGATTGGCGCGAACCAAACCATACGCATCCAAGATGCGTGATTGCCGCGTGCGATCGACTTCTTCTTGCGCGGCGGTGAATAACTCGTCTTCGATGCGTGGAAATAACTCGCGAAAGCAACGCGCGAAACTTTCAACCGCAATGCCCACGGCTTGCTCGAGTTCGCGTCGCGCCTGCGGCGTCGTGCGCGTGGTCTCGTGCAGAATGCGACCGTCTGCGGAAGTGTGGTTCATGGGAGTCAATGGAGGCACGCGTGATGCGCGTTCGAGCTCAATGGCGATTGTTCGCGTTCATCGACGGCTCAACCATGACAAACCACACGCTCGGCGACCGTCGTGTACTTGCTTAAGAATTGCCCGACCGCTTGTCGGGTTCGGCTAAGAAAAATACCCTAGTGCTTTCTCGGCGACACCACCTAAACAGGGGTGTTCGGACTAATTTTTTTGAAACCTTATATGCGGCGAGTATCGAAGGCGCTGGTCGGCGGTCTGCTTGGTATTGCACTAACAATCCATTCATTGGCCGCCGAACCGTTGCGTATTAAGCGCCCGCATATTCACCTCGCGCGGGCATCGATCTCGCAAACGGACGTGCCCGTGGATCCACCACCCGTGGTGGCCGCCGCGATCGATCGCGCTAAGTTACCCACCTCGGCGATAAGTTTGCTCGTGGTGCCGGTGGAGGGCGGCGCTCCCTTGGTCGATATGAATACCGATCGCGCGCAAGTCGTGGGTTCGCTCATGAAGCTTGTCACTACGTATGCCGCGCTTGATTTACTTGGGCCTACCTACACCTGGCGCACGCAATGGTTGAGCAGCGCGCCGCAAGTTGGCGACGTGTTGGATGGGGATCTCGTCGTACGCGCGAGCGGCGATCCTAAGTTTCTGGTCGAGAATCTAGAGCTGGTATTGCGCGACCTTCGATTGCGAGGGCTTCGCGAGTTGCGCGGCGATTTGGTGGTGGACCGCTCGGCGTTCGCGCCTCAAACATATGACGAAGCACGGTTCGATCAAGATCCATTACGCGCGTACAACGTGGCGCCCGATGCGTTTTTGCTCAACTACAAAGCCACGGCGTTTCGTTTTATTCCGCTTGATGATCGCGTCGCCATCGCGATGGAGCCGCCGACGGGGCAACCGATCGCGGACGTCCGCGCACTCGACGGGCCATGCGGTGAATGGCGGGCGCAGATCAAGGCGGACTTAAGCGATCCGCTGCGCCCTCGGTTCTCGGGCGCGATGCCACGCGAGTGCGGCGCGCGCTCGTGGTATTTCAATCTCGCGAGTCACGATGCTTACGTGCGCGCCGCGTTTGAACAAGCATGGACGCGATTGGGCGGTGTCGTGCGTCCTAACTTTTCCGTGCGCACGGGGCTTGCGCCGACGGATGCGCGCATCCTGGCCGAATGGACGTCGCCGGCGCTGGCCGAACTGATTCGCGACATTAATAAGTTCTCTAACAACGTCATGGCGCGTCAGCTGTTCCTAAGCCTTGGCGCGGAAATTACTAAGCAGCCGGCATCGCAAGAACAATCGTCGCGCGTGATGGGTGATTGGTTGAGTGCGCACGACATCGATCCCGCAAGCGTGGTGTTTGAAAACGGCTCGGGCTTATCGCGCATTGAAAGCATGTCGGCGCGCACGCTCGCGCGCTTGCTGGTGCTGGCGTTCAATGGTCCGTTGATGCCCGAGTTCGTGGCTTCGTTACCCATTGCTGGATACGACGGCACGATGCGCCGCCGCCTAACCTCCAACACGGTCGCCGGCGCGGCGCATATCAAGACCGGCACGCTTGCGAACGTGCGCGGCATCGCGGGCTATGTGCTTGCGCAATCGGGGCGACGGTATGTGGTGGTCTCGATCGTCAACAGCCCACTGGCCGCCCAAGCGTCGCCCGTTCACGACGCCTTATTGCAATGGATTTACGAGCGCGGCTAAACCGTTTAACGCCCCAAGCCGAGTTCATTCCATAAGGCATCGACACGCCGTAGAACGGCTTCGTCCATCGTGATCGCGCGGCCCCATTCGCGTTGTGTTTCACCTGGCCACTTATGCGTGGCGTCGATACCCATTTTCGAGCCCAAGCCCGAGACTGGCGAGGCGAAGTCCAAATAGTCGATCGGCGTGTTGTCGACCAGCACGGTGTCGCGCGTGGGATCCACCCGCGTGGTGATGGCCCAAATCACATCCTTCCAATCGCGAATGTTCACGTCGTCGTCCACCACGATGATGAACTTGGTGTACATGAACTGCCGCAAAAAACTCCATACGCCAAACATCACGCGTTTGGCGTGGCCTGGGTAACTCTTGCGAAGACTCACAATCGCGACGCGATACGAGCAGCCTTCGGGCGGCAGATAAAAGTCGGCGATTTCGGGAAAGGTTTTTTGCAGGATCGGCACGAACACTTCGTTGAGCGCGACGCCGAGAATGGCGGGCTCGTCCGGCGGTTTGCCGGTGTACGTGCTGTGATAGATCGGCTCGCGCCGCATGGTGATGCGCTCGATCGTGAACACCGGAAACCAGTCCTGCTCGTTGTAGTAACCGGTGTGATCGCCAAACGGACCTTCAAGCGCATGCGCGTAACCGTCGATGGCTTTCATCGGAATGCCTCGCTCGGTGCGGATTTCCTCGTCGCCGTCCATCGGCGACAACCAGCCCTCAAGCACGATTTCGGCGGACGCGGGCACTTGCAAATCGTGCGTCACGCAGCGTACGAGTTCGGTACGCGAGCCGCGTAGCAATCCGGCGAATTGATATTCCGACAAGGTGTCGGGTACGGGCGTGACGGCGCCCAAAATCGTGGCCGGATCGGCGCCAAGCGCGACTGCAATCGGAAATCGTTCGCCCGGACGCTGTATGCGGAAATCACGAAAATCCAACGCGCCGCCGCGATGCGCGAGCCAACGCATGATGGTGCGATTGCGGCCAATCACTTGTTGGCGGTAAATGCCGAGGTTCTGCCGCGTGCGTTGTGGCCCGCGCGTGACCACCAGTCCCCAGGTGATGAGCGGACCGGCATCGTCGGGCCAGCAAGTTTGAATCGGCAAACGGTCCAAATCCACCTCGGTGTGTTCCCACACGATTTCTTGGCACGGCGCGGATTTACGAACCGTCGGCTTCATATCCCACACCGACTTAATCAACGCACCCAACTTGCCAACGTCGCTCAAGCCACGCGGCGGTTCGGGCTCCTTCAACGCGGAAAGAAGACGGCCAATATCGCGAAGCGCGTTGACATCGGACGCGCCCATTCCCAACGCGACGCGCTCGGGCGTTCCGAAAAGGTTGGCGAGCACCGGAATGGCGTGTTTGGCGGGACGCTCGAACAGCAAGGCGGGGCCACCGGCGCGCAATACGCGGTCGGCCAACGCGGTCATTTCGAGTCGCGGAGAGATTTCGGATGCAACACAGCGTAATTCGCCGCGCTGCTCCAGCAATTGGATGAAATCTCGTAAGTCCTTGTATTTCATGACTTCTTCTCATGCATGCATGAACGGTAAGTCATCGATTGAGATTTTCAAAGACTTACGAGTTCGAGCGGTGGAGCTAAATATTTTCTTTTTAATTCAAAGGCTTAAATGGTGTTGTCAGCCATTGGCTAAGGCGGACTCGCTTTTTGCCGGATTGACCTGTCGCCGTCCGTGTCCCTACACTTCGGCCGCTTCGTGATGCATTTGGCATTGTGCATGCTGCAGTGAAGCGAAATCTTGGAAGGTCCGAGGTTTTCAATAAAGAGGTGCGGGACCTCTTTTACTTGAGATGCACGTCTTGCCAGCAGGCAAGTCCCGAAACGTGATCGTACCTAGCGATCAACGGAAAACTAAAAAAGAAGCGCCACGGCTTCGCCGACTGCGATCCGTGGCACCGACCCAATGTGGATGTAGCAGGTCGCTCTGAGTGTTGAGAAGAGCCACGGCGGTTTCGTGCCTGTTGCACGCAGCAAGGAGGTTTGTATGTCGCAGTCATTTGCAACGACTTGGAATCAGGTCGATTCGACGCATCGCTTGATTTGGCGCGATGTAAGTAGCGGTTTTCGCACCGTGGTGCGTTCGACTCTTGCCGTAACCGGCATCGCGACGATCGCCGCGGCGGCCTTCGTGGTGTCGCGACCCGAGATCCGCGACGTGGTGGCGGACTTCGGGGCCGAAGTCAAAGTCGCGATCTTTGGCGTGGAGCCGTCCGTGGCGTCCGCAACGCCAGGGTCGGAGGAAACCATCACCGTCAAGGCCGATGAATCGAACGCATCCCCGAAAAGCGCGGCGTCGTCGTCCGTTGTGATGCAGTTGCCCGTCGAGCAGCGCGCCGCGACGGAATATTTGTCGCGCAAATACCGTTTGGCGCCCGATGCGATTGGTGTGTTTGTGTCCGAAGCATTTCGCGTTGCTCAGGAGTTGCGCCTGGATCCGCTGCTGGTGCTGGCGGTGATGA
>DASTRU010000017.1:0-14955 GCA_035761045.1 Burkholderiaceae bacterium
TATCGAGCAGCGTCTCCATCTTATGAGTTAGCTCCGCGACATCCTCGAAGCCAAACGTCGCCGCGCCACCCTTGATTGAGTGCGCGCATCGGAAGATGGCGTTCAAGGCTTCGTCGTCGGGGGTGTTGACGTCGAGCGCGAGAAGCTGCTGCTCCATCGCGTCTAAATTTTCGCCGGCTTCCTCGAAGAAGATCTGATGAAACTGACTTAAGTCCAGTCCATCCGATGAGTCGCGGCTCTCCGGATTTGTCGCTCCCATGGCGCCCTCTTTCTTGTATTAACGAATGACTCGTCGAACCACGTCGACAAGCCGATCAGGATCAAAGGGTTTAACCAACCAGCCGGTCGCGCCTGCATCGCGCCCTTGTTGCTTCATCTCGTTGCTGGATTCGGTCGTCAAAATGAGGATCGGCACGCCCGCGTAACTCGGCATCGCACGCAACTTGCGCACGAGGCTTAGTCCATCAAGACGCGGCATGTTTTGATCGGTCAACACCAGTGCGACGTCTTGGCCGGCAAGCTTGTCGAGCGCATCTTGGCCATCGACGGCCTCGATGACCTCGTAACCGCAGTTGCGTAAGGTGAACGACACCATCTGCCGCATGGCGGCCGAGTCATCCACGGCGAGTATCGAAGTCATAGTCGTGAAGGCTTAATAGTTAGAAGAGATCGACCGTGCCGGCATGCATGCCGGCTTGTTCGACGGGACCGTTTCTCGCGGGACGTGTCGTGCGCAACGATTCATCGGCCGTTAGTTGGCGAAGTTGGTTCGATGCGTGAGCAATGAGTTGTTGCGCGATGTCTTGGAATTGCAGCGCGGTGATCGCGCCATGCAAGGACGCGCGCAGCAAGGGCGCGGAGCCGTCTTCGCGCGCGGCCAAGGCCTCGGCGCACGCTTGCGCTTGCGAAAAGCGCGCGAGCAAGGTTTCGCCGGCATCGCCGATCAAGGCATGCAATCGCTCAAGATCCGCCAAAACGGCGGCCACGCCTTCGTGCTCGATCTCCGCGCGTTCGCGCGATGTCGACAACGATGAAGACACACTCGTCATGGTGTTAGGGATTCGTCTTAGTGGAGGAGAAAAGTATTCGACTTACCAAGTGTGGTCGCGCCCACTTCGCACGAATCGATTGATAAGGCGTGATAAAGCGCCGCAATTTGGTGTGGCGGGCGCGCCGGGGTGTCTGGACAGTCGGGAACGCGCGATGCGACGATCCACGCAAGTGCTTACTGCAACCCATCGGCCGTGATGTATTGAACACATGAAGGACTCCCCCCTGCGCGTCATCGTTTTGGATCGTTCCGACGAAGGCGTTGAACCCGTGCGTCAAGCACTCGTGCGTTATGGCTTTACACCCATGTTGGAACTCGCGACCAGTGCATCGACGATGGACACGGCATTACTTCACAACCCGGCCGACTTAGTCGTCATGGCCGGTATTCCGCCCGACCTGCCCGCGCACCTCGCCGTGCAAAAAGTCACGGCCACCGAACCCACGATGCCGTTCGTCTTGGTGTCGGACCGCGTGGCGCAGTCGTCGGATTTCGAGCAATTGCGCCATGCCGAGCCCGAGCGCGTTTTGGCATGCGACTTGAACTGGCTTGGCAATAACGTTGAACTCGCGTTGGAAGCGGCTGACTTAAATCGGGTCAAGCAAATCATTTCGCGCGCGCGGCAAAAGCAACCCGCCTCGCAAGCCGAAGCATTGACATGGCATTTGCAAACCACGATCGATCAAGAGCGCGCCACCATCGCGCGCGAGATTCACGATGACGTGGGCGGCGCGCTCACCGCGTTGAAGTTCGATCTCGCATGGATCGAGCGGCACGCCGATCCCACGATCGCCGCGCGGGCGCGCAAGGCCATTCATATGCTCGATCACGCGATGACGGCCTCGCAGCGCATCATGCGCAACCTAAGGCCCGCGGTCTTGGATGACGGCGTGGTGGCCGCCATTGATTGGCATGTGCGGCAGTTCATGGACCGCACCGGCATCGACGCCATATTCACGTGCAATAAGGAAGGCGTCGATCTCGACGAACAACTCGCGATGACGGTGTATCGCGTGTGCCAGGAAGGCTTGACCAACGTGGCCAAGCATTCGCAAGCAAGCCAGGTCAAGGTGGACTTCGTCATCGCGCCTAAGTTGTTGTCGCTTGAGATCTCCGACAACGGCCGTGGTTTTTCCGATGACGACTTAAGCAAGCCGTCGTCGTTTGGATTGCGTGGTTTGCGCGAACGCGCGCGCAAGGTCGGCGGTTGGATCGACGTGTCATCGTCCAACGATGGCCGCACCACCTTGATCTTGAACATCCCCGTCGGCGGGAGCGACGCATGATTCGCGTAGTCTTGGTCGACGACCACGCGCTAACTCGGCGCGGCGTGCGCGATACGCTCTCGGAACACGCGGACATTCGCGTGGTGGGCGAAGCCGGTAATTACGCCGAGTTGCGCGAGCTGCTGCGTCGTACCGAATGCGATGTGTTGCTGCTCGACATTAATTTGCCCGGCCGCAATGGCATCGAGGTGCTGCAACAGTTACGCGATGAACAGTCGCCGATCAAGGTGCTCGTGCTGTCGATGTATCCCGAGGATCAATACGCGATTCGCGCGCTCAAGGTCGGCGCCGCGGGTTATTTGAATAAGGCGAGCGACCCCAGCATGTTGCCCGACGCGGTCCGCCATGTGTTTTCGGGCCGCAAGTACATCACGCCCGACATCGCGCTGGCCTTGGTCGATAACCTCACCGCGCCGGACGATGCCTTGCCACATCAACGCTTGTCGGATCGCGAGCTGCAAACCTTGTTGCATATCGCCTCGGGTCGGCGCTTGTCCGATATCGCCGAGGCCTTGGCGATTAGTCCTAAGACGGTGAGCGTGTATCGCGCGCGCGTGCTTGAAAAATTAGGACTTTCAAACAACGCCGAACTCACGCATTACGCGCTTAAACATAAGTTGGTGGAATAAGACTCACACCGTGCACACGCGGTTCTTGCCGGTGGACTTGGCTTGATACAAGGCCTCGTCCGCGCGCGACAACACCTGACTAAGTGATTCGCCCGGATGCATCAAGGTCACGCCCGCGCTAAAGGTCACGAACAAACGCCGGTCGTCGTGCAAGAAGCATTCATGCGTGACGGCGCGCTGCGCGCGACGCACGACGGTGGCCGCCTCTTCCAACTTGGCGCCCGGCATAAGCAACACGAATTCCTCGCCGCCATACCGCGCGAGCGCATCGCTCGGTCGCGCGTTGGCGCGTACCAAGCGGGTGAGTTGCACCAAGGTTTCATCGCCAGCCGCGTGCCCAAAGGTGTCGTTCAAACGCTTGAAGTTATCGATATCGAATAAGGCCACGGCAAACGGTTGACCGGTAGCGCGCACGCGGCGGGCCGCTTCGGCGAACGCGGCTTCGACGCCGCGCCTATTCAACGCGCCCGTCAGCGGGTCGGTCTGCAATTGTTCGCTCGCGTCGGCCAACTCCGATTCAAGCGCGCGCACGCGCGTTTCAAGCGCCACGACATGCGATTGCGCCGATTGCATTTGCGATTGCGTGTTCTTCATCACGTCGCGCATGCCGCGTGTTTCGTCGAGCAGGCTGTCGAGCGTTTCGCTTAAGTCGTCCAAGCTGTTCGCGCTTTCGATGCGGCGCGCGTACTCCACGATGCGGTCGTGGTGCGCGCCGGTGCGCAAGCCCACGTCGCTTAGGCGATCGATGAACTCGGCCAGCAGTTGCTTGATGGAGTCGTGCACGCGCTTGCGGTCGTCGGCCATCGCGGCTTGGCGTAACGCGGCTTCGCGCAAGGTCTCGCGCGCGGCGGCGAGCAAGCGAGTATCAAGCGAGCCTTCGAGCTCCATGCGCAGTTCGTTGACTTGCTTATGCATCCAACCGCAATCGGACGACATGGTGCTCATCGCGCCACACGCTTCGCCGAGCAACTCGCGCATGTCGGTCAACAACCGTTCGCGCCGATGCGCGATGCGTTCGACCTGCGTCGCGAGCTTGCGCGCCCGCAAGATCTGACCAGTATCGGCCGCGTTGAGCGCGCCGCTTTCAAGCTCATGCGCAAAGCGTTGCAACGACGCGGCGAGATCGGCCACCGTCGGCTCTTGGTCGGGCAAGGTGGATTGCAACGTGGACATCAACATCGCCGGCATCGCGCCAATCTCGGCGAGCGACGCATCGGCCGGCGAAGGCGCCAACGCGGCGGACAAAGCCGCGGTATCGGTCGGGCGTGATTGTTCGAATGCCGGTTCGGCCGCCGTGGCGGCGAAATCCTCGGACGAAACCTCGTCCGCATGCTCCCAGCTTTGCACCAGCCGCATAAGCCGCTCGCGCAACAGCTTGGACCGCGACGTGGCAGCCACCACGTGCAACACCGCGTCGCGCTTGCGCGAAACACTGAGACCCCGATGATTGCGCTCCAACCCGCGCACCAGGGCCGAGATCAACACGCCCCATTGCGCGCCCGCGCCGGCATCGTCGTCGAGCGGCGCCTGCGCGGCGGCCACGGGCTCGAAGTCTCCGGCCAAGGTGCGATACGCGGCCGCGAAATTCTCGGGCGTGGGCGGTAAACGGTTGGCCGCCAAGCGGCGGATCGCGGCCCGCGCGAGTTCGGCGGGCGAGTCGGTCTCACGCACGGATTCAAACGCCGTGGTGGACGACGACAAGGATGTGTCATTCGGCGGCATTGATGAACTTTTCTAGTTCCGTGGGCACGGGCGTCGCGGGCGGCATGTAGTTCGTCAGCCACCGCTCGAAATCGGCGGCCGGCATGGGCCGCGCGTGCACGAAGCCTTGCACGAGGCGGCATCCCAAACGGTTAAGCACTTCGATCTGCGCCGGCGTTTCCACGCCTTCGGCGATGACGCGCAAATCCAAGGTGCGGCCCAAGGCGACAATGGCGTTGACGATGGCCGCGCCCTCGCGGGTTTTATCAAGCCCGGCGATAAAGGCGCGGTCGATCTTGAGCGCGCCAATCGGCAAGCGGGGTAAGTAACTGAGCGACGAGTACCCAGTGCCAAAGTCGTCGATTACTAAGTCGATGCCGGCGGCGACCAAGCGGTCGGCTTCGCGCAACGCGCCTTGCAAGTCGCTCATCAAACCGGTTTCGGTGATTTCGATCGCAAGCGCCGCCGGCGGCAATTGATGCCGTTCGAGCGCGGCGAGCACGTCGTCCACCAAACCAAAGCCATGGAAATGACGGCTCGTTAAATTCACCGCGATGGGAATACCCGCGCATGCCGTGCGCCGCCATGCGCGCGCTTGGCGGCAGGCCTCGTCGATCGCCCATAGACCCATCGGCATGACGAGGCCGGTGTCTTCCGCGACGGGAATGAAATCGGCGGCGTTGATCAAGCGGCCCGCGCGGCGCCAGCGCATCAAGGCCTCGGCGCCGACGACGCGGCCGGTCGTGATGTCGATTTGCGGTTGATAGTGCAATTCGAGTTCGCCGCGCTCGAGCGCCTTATGCAAGGCGCTTTCGATATCGAGCCGGTCGAGATCGCGGCTGACCAAGCGCGACGACCAACGCAGCCAACCGCCGCGCCCGCGCGACTTCACGTCACGCATCGCCGCGTCGGCATTGCGTAACAGCATCGGCGCCTCGCTGCCGTCGGCCGGAAACGCGGCCAAGCCCACCGACGCCGAAATAAAGCATTCGTGATGCGCGAGCGCGAACGGCTCTTGCAACGCTTGTTGTAGCAAGGCCGCCGCGCGTTCCGCGCCACGCGTGCCACACGGCGTGATGAGTACGCCAAACTCGTCGCCGCCCAATCGCGCCACCGTCACGCGCGGACTGCCGTCGAGCGCGTTGGCCGCCGCCCGCAGGCGATGCGCGACTTGCACGAGCAAATCGTCGCCCACGGCGTGGCCGAGCATGTCGTTGATGTGCCGAAAACGGTCGAGTCCAATCGCCAATACCGCGCATCCGTGGGCGCGCTCGGCCGTAATCAACGCATCGCGTAAATGCGCGAGGAAGGCCGGGCGGTTGGCCAACGAGGTCAGCGCGTCGGCCTGGGCAAGCTGGCGCACGCGCTCTTCGGTACGGCGCTGTTCGCTGATGTCTTGCGCGATACCAGCGTAACGCACCACCTTGCCGTCGGCGCCGATTTCGGGTTCCGCCTCGATGCGCAACACGCTGGGCCAACCGGTGCCCGCGCGCAGATGGATCTCGCATCGAAACGGCAACGCCGCGCGTTGCGCATGCAGCGCCGCGCGCAACACGCGTCGGCGTTCGTAGGGCGTGGCTAGGCGCAATAAGGTGCGCCACGTAAGGCGTCCACGCGTCAACGGCGTGCATTGAGTCGTGAAGCGACCACCCGCGTGAACCACGCGCGAACGGCGCACGTCCCACACGAAGGTCACGATGCGGGCCAAGCGTTGCACGCGGTCGAGCAAACTGCGCTGCTGGGACGCGCGCGGCGTGGTTCCGCCAGGCGCGGGCCGCGTCATTACGCTGCCGGCCAGCGCCCGTTCAATGCTTTGATCGTCCCTGACACTCATTTGCGTTGCCCCCTCACCGGACCAGGCGCGAAAAGCCCGTTCGCGGCTCTCTCGAAAATTTCGGCGCGTGCATGGTGTTCTTGAATGCGCCGTCGAATGGTTTGCTTCCGTCGTGCGTTTTTCGATGTTCGTCCGCGTTCAAGCGGCCTTACTGCCAACGTGAAACACCTCCACGCGGTTTCTGCCGCCGCGCTTGGCCGCGTACAAGGCTTCGTCCGCATGCGCCATCAATTCATCAAGCGTGCTCGCGCCCGAACGGCTGGACGCCACGCCAAAGCTCGACGTCACCTTCAAGCCCGGCACGCTTTCCACGCCCTGCCCGCACTCGCGCTCGATCGTCGCGCGCAGCACGCCGGCGATCCCAATCGCCGTCTCGGGCGAGGTGTCGGGCAGCACCAAGCAAAACTCCTCGCCGCCATAACGACACAGCAAGTCGGACTTGCGCGTGCGCGCCGAAGCCAAGCGCGCGACGCGGCGAATCACCTCGTCGCCCACGGCGTGACCATGGCGGTCGTTGACTTGCTTGAAGTGGTCGATGTCGAACATCACGCACGAGACCTCGCGGCCCGAGCGCTGGGCGAGCGCCACCAAGCTGTCGCCCGCGTCGTGCAAGGCGCGGCGGTTCAAGCAGCCGGTCAACGCGTCGCGACTCGCCAACTCCATCAGCTTCGCGTTTTGCGCCTCGATGCGTTCGCGCGAGGCTTCGAGTTCGTTGAGCGCGTTGCGCAGCTCGGCGTTGGCGGTATAGAGCGCGGTTTGATCGTCGAAGGTCAGCAAGCAGCCACGCACGCGGCCCGATCCGTCTTGAATCGGCGCGGCGTGCACGACGAAATGCCGTTCGCCGCCGTCGGGCAGCGGCATGCGGTACGACTCGTCGCGCACGGGTTGCGCGAGGCGCATCGCGCGGGTCCAAATCGGCGCGTCGAGCCCGGTGGGCGAAAGCCACTCGAAGCCGGCGATGTCGCGGCCGGTTAAACCGTCTTGCGCTTCGGACACCGCGTTGCGAAAGGTCGCGTTGGCCAACACGATGCGCGCGTTCATGTCGAGAAAGACCACGCCTTGCGTGAGCACGTCGAACGCCTGGCGTACCCGCTCGGGAATCACCGAGGTGGGGTCCAGGTGCGCGAGCGCGCGGCGTAGGTACATGTAATAGCCGCCAAAGATCAGCAGCAATCCCGCCGCGATCGCCGCCACGAAACGCCAGCCGGTATCGACCGGCGCGATCGGCAACGGCCGCGCGCGAAACTCCACCTGACCCCATGGGCCATTGGGACCATCGATCGTCACCGGCTGCCATGGCGCGGCTTTCAGGCCTGGGTCATCGCGATTGGGCGCCGAGCGAGCGTAGGCAATCATCACGCCGTCCAAGCGCTTGACGACGATGGCGAGCAAGGCGGGGTCGTCGGCGATCACGCGGTTGAGCATGGATTCCAAGCCGGCGCGATCATCGCGCTCGATCAAGGGCAGCGCCGCGCGCACCACGGCTTCGCGCAACAACATGCTTTGCCGCTCGTTACGGTCGAACACGTCGGGCAAGCCAAACCACGAGGCCCAGCCGACGAGCAAGGCGATGCTGAGCATCACCAAGCCGGCGCTTACGCGGCCGACCGTATTCCATTGCCAGGCGCGTTGCCGCTTGGTTGGCCGCGCGGGCTTGCTTGGCTTGCTACCTTCCTTGGGCCCGGTGGCCTCGGGCGTGGCGGCGGCCGTGGCCGCGATGGATTCATTCATTCGCCTCTCCCTGCGCGCTCGCGCGCATCGACGGCTTCAAGACGCGCGTGGACGCGATCTCGTCACGTTCTTCTTCTAAATGCTCGGGGCCATGCGGGTCGATGAACTCGTTCTCATCTTCGTCATTCGTGCCCAGCACCGGCAGCGGATCCCACCGGCGCCATACGTCTCGCGCGGCCAAAATGCTCGCGCCCAATCCACCGATTTGCGCCGCCCACCACGCCAAGCCGACCGAGGCGGCGACACCACCCACGCGTAGCGGGTCAAGCATCGTGAAATCGATCACGGATGCATCGCCCGACCTGCCCGATTCCTCGGCCGCGCGACGGCGTGCCGCTTGCTCATCAAGCCAACGACGCCAACCGCCGGTCGATTCGTCGGGCTGCGTGACCGTTAGGTTCAGGTTCAAGCGGATGGATTCGCCCAGCGCGTCGACCGATGGCGTCAACGTTTTGAAATTGATGCTATCCGGCTCCACTGGCTCATCGATCGCGGCGGCGACGCGCACGGTGACCGGCGACGTGAACGCGCGGTCGCGCCCATCGAAGCGCGACAGGAATTCAAGCTTCGATTCAATCAACAAGCGGCTGTTGTCGCGCAGGGAGCGGGTCGGCGATGTCTTGCCGTTGCCCGGCAGTCCATCGCCGTCGCTCGCGCCCTCGGGGCCGATGACGTCGATCGGCACGATGTCTGGCGGCAGCGCGTTCGGCGCCGAGGGCGTCGGGCCGTCGGTGCTTGATGGCGGCGTCGAGGGCCGGTCGGGCGGCGGCGTGACCGGGTCTGGAATCAAAACACCGCCCGGGGGCGCCGGGGCGGGCGTGGGCGCAGGTGCCGGCGCGGGCGGAGGCACCGCGACATTGTTGTTCGCGCCGAATTCGCTCGTGTTATTGCCAGCGTCCGTCGCGGTCGCTGTGATGACATCGCCCACGCCTAAGCCAGCGACCGTAAGCGTGCCGCTGAAATTTCCGTTCGCGTCGGTCGTTAAAAAACCCAGGTAGGTTCGTCCCTCGCCATAACCGCTCGCGTCGGCCGCCGCTCTAAAAAATTCCACGCGCGAATTCGCGAAGGTGGCTTGTCCGGCCGCGCTGCCCACCCAGCCGGCAAGCGTCAACGTCGTGCCCGAGAGCGTCGCGGTGCTCATCACGGGCGAATCCATCAACAAGTTAGGTTGGCCCGCCGTGGTGGCGCCGTCGTTGGCCGTGACGCCATCGTTGTTGAGATCGATGCCCTCGTTGGTGTTGCCGTAAATGCTGTTGCCAAGAATCGCGTTGCCGGTGGACGCGTTGAGGATGCGCACGCCGTCTTGCCCGCTGTTGGCGATGATGTTGCCCGCGCCGGCGGCCGTGCCGCCAATCGTGTTGTTGCTCGCGGCATTGCTGATGTAGACACCGTTGCCGCCGTTGGCAAATGCCGTCGTGCCATCGGCGCCCACGCCGATGTAGTTGCCTTGCACGACGTTATTAATCGCGCCATCGATCTCGATGCCATCGCCCGCGTTGCCCGCGATGATGTTGCGGTCCGCCGCGGTGGTGCCACCGATGATGCTGTCGCTCGCCGTACTGGCGATGTAGATGCCTTCCTGTCCATTACCAATCGCGGCCGTGCCCGTGGCGTTAAGGCCGATGATGTTGCCGCGCACGATGGTGTTGCTCGTCGTGCCCGAGCCCGAAATGTGAATGCCCTTGAGCGCATTGCCCGAAATCACGTTACCCGCGCCCGCGGCCGAGCCACCAATCGTGTTGTTGGGCGAGCCGGTGCGTACGTACACGCCCGTGCCGCCGTTGGCCAATGCGGCCGTGCCCGCCGCATTCGTGCCGATGTAGTTACCCAGTACCGTGTTGTTGTAGCCACCCCAAATCTCCACGCCATCGGCGGTGTTGCCCGAGATGACGTTGCGTTCGGCGGCGGTGGTGCCACCGATGATGTTGTCGTGCGTATTGCCAAACAGGAAGATGCCTTCGGCGCCATTGGCAACAGCCGCCGTGCCCGTTGCGTTGGTACCGATGGTGTTGCCGCGAATAACGTTGTTGGCCGTCGTCGCGCCGTTGAGTTGAATGCCGCGACCGGCGTTTCCCGAAATCACGTTGCCTGCACCGGTGACCGAGCCACCAATCGTGTTGTTGCTCGCGCCGTTGTGGATGTAGATGCCGTCGGACGCGTTGGCGATGGCCGCGGTGCCTGCCGCGTTCAAGCCGATGGTGTTACCCGATACGGTGTTGTTGTTCGCGCCATTGATATCCACGCCGCGCGCCCCATTACCCGAGATGATGTTGCGTGCTGCGGCCGTGGTGCCGCCAATCGTGTTGTTGCTTGCACCGTTGCCAATCGTGACGCCAGCCGCTGCATTGCCTAAGGCCGTCGTGCCGGTCGCGTTAGTACCAATGTAGTTACCCTGCACCAGGTTATTGCTGGTGCCCGTGTCCTCGATGTACACGCCATAACTGTTACCCGAGATCACGTTACCCGCGCCTGCTGCCGTGCCGCCAATCGTGTTGCTCGTGGCGCCCCCGTAAATAAAAACAGCCACATCCGTATTCGCGATAGCCGTCGTGCCGGCCGCGTTCGTGCCGATGTAATTGCCTTGCACTACGTTATTGCTGGTGCCGCTGTCCGTCATGGCCACGCCGCGCCAGTTGCCGGAGATAAGGTTGCCCGCCCCCGCGGCCGTGCCGCCAATCGTGCTGTTACTAGCGCCGTTGTATAGATAAATGCCGCTCGCGCTATTGGCGATCGCGGCCGTTCCCGTCGCGTTGGTGCCAATATAGTTGCCCAACACCGTGGTGCCGCTTGCGCCGTCGATGTCGATGCCGTTAGTGCTGTTGCCCGAGATCACGTTGCGCGTGGTCGCCGTGGTGCCGCCAATCGTGTTATTGCTCGCGGTGGAGGTGATGGAAATGCCAAGGTTGTTGGCGCTCGCCACCGTACCCGCTGCGTCGGTGCCGATGTAGTTACCCGTGATGGTGTTGTTCGAGCTGTTAATCTCGATGCCACTACCATCGAAGCGGTTGATGACAAAGCCTTTGATAGTGCTGCCACTCGACCCGATGGCGAGTACTAAACCTCCGGCACTTACGCCCGCACTCGTGCCGTTGAGTTCAATAAGCGGCGTACTCGCGTAGCCTGTTTGCGTGGTCGCATCGAGCACCACTGCGTCGACGATGTTGGGCAAAGCACTGCTTAACGCAATGCTTTGCGCACCACCGCCTAAGACATCGAATGCGATCGTCTGCGTACCCACGATCGCGTTGCTGTTGTTGATGGCCTCGCGCAACGAGCCTTCGCCGCTATCGTTGGTGTTGGTCACCACGTTGTAGGCGAAGCCAAAATCCACGCCGGTAACGTCGCCGGCGCCAAGCGTGACCGCCACGTTGAAGTCGCCAATGCCCGCGCCCGCCGCCGTTGTGCTGTCGGCCACTGTCTTGTCGTTACCACCTATGGCGCTGGCGCCTGTCACGCCATCGCTCTCGTAGGTTTGCTCGGCCGTCGCGCTTGTGTAGCCGCCTCTAAAGCCCGCCGTGGGTGGAGTGTTGACGTCGCCCATCGTTGCGCCCACTACGCGCACCGTGTAATTGCCGCTGCCCACCGCGAAGTTGTATTGGCCTAAAGCATTCGTCGTCGTAAAGCCCAGGAAGTTATTGCTTGCGTCGTACAACTCCACGCGAACATTACTTAGGTAAGCGTCGCCCGCGCCGTAAGCACTACCCGCGCCACCGGTGTAATTCCTGTCCTCGAAGACTTGGCCGCTCAAGCCCGCGAGCGTGATGTTTTGGCCAAACTCGCTTGTGTTGTTGCTCGTGTCGGTCGCGGTGGCGGTGAGTTTGTCGCCGCTCGTCAAGCTCACGCCCGACAGCGTGCCGCTGAAGTCGCCGTTGGCGTCGGCCGTTAAAAAGCCTAAGTAAATTTGGCCTTCGCCATAACCACTCGCGTCGTCGCTCGATTTAAAGAATTCCACGCGCGCATTCGCGAACGCGGCCTGCCCCGGCGCGCTGCCCACGTAACCCGACACGACCAGGTTCGTGCCCGACAACACCGCGCCGCTAATGACGGGGTAATTCATCAACACATTAGGCTGGCCAGCGGTGGTCGCGCCGGTATTGAGGGTCACGCCGTTGTTGGCTAAGTCAATGCCGTCGTTGGCGTTGTTGTACATGCTGTTGCCAAGGATGGCGTTACCGCTTGAGTTGTCGGTCACGCGCACGCCGTCGCCTAAGTTGTTGGCGATGATGTTGCCCGCGCCGGCCACCGTGCCACCAATGGTGTTGTTGTTCGCGCCCGCGCGAATGAAGAGGCCCGCGCCGCTGTTGGCGATGGCGGTGGTGCCATCGGCACCCACGCCAATCGCGTTGCCGAGCACCGTGTTGTTCGATGCATTGGAAATCTCGATGCCGTCGTTGGCATTGCCCGCGATCACGTTGCGTTCAAGCGCGGCCGTGCCGCCCACGATGTTGTCGTGCGCCTGGTTGTTGAGGTACACGCCCTCGCCCGTGTTGCCCAACGCGACCAAGCCGGTGGCATCGGTGCCTATGAGGTTGCCGCGAATCGCGTTGTTGCTGGTGGCATTGCCCGACAGCGAAACGCCCCGCCCGCCGTTGCCCGAGATGAGGTTGCCCGCACCCGCGACCGAGCCGCCAATCGTGTTGTTGCTCGATCCGTTGAGGATGTAGATGCCATCGGTGGCGTTGCCGAAGCTCACCGTGCCCGTCGCGTCGGTACCGATGTAGTTGCCTTGAACGACGTTGTTCAAGGTAGTGGCGTTGGTGATGTAGATGCCGTCGCTGCCGTTGGCCGAGATAATGTTTCTCGCGCCCGCCGTGGTGCCGCCAATGGTGTTGTTGCTTGCGCCGCCACGAATATCAACACCCGCCGAAGCATTACCAAGCGCGCCATTACCCGCCGCGTTCAAACCGATGATGTTGCCTTGAACGATGTTGTTCGACGACGCGTTGATGCTAATGCCTTGCGTGGCGTTACCCGAGAGCACGTTGCGATCAGCCGCCGTCAAGCCGCCAATCAAGTTATTGCTCGCACCACCCAGCAGGTTAACGCCCGCGCCACCGTTCGCGCTCGCGGCGGTACCGGCGGCATTGGTGCCGATGTAGTTACCCGCGATGATGTTGTTGTTCGACGCGTTGATCTCGATGCCATCGCTCGCGAACCGATTGATGACAAAGCCCTTGATCGTGCTGCCGCTTGAACCGGAGGCAAGCGTCAAGCCGTTGGTGCCCGCGCCAGCGCTCGTGCCATTGAGTTCGATGAGCGGCGTGCCGGCGTAGCTCGTCTGCGTCGTTGCATCGAGCACCACGGCATCGACGATGTTGGGCAAGGCGCTGCTTAACGCGATGCTTTGCGCACCACCGCCCAAGACATTGAAGACCACCGTTTGCGTGCCGTTGATGGCGTTGCTGTTGTTGATGGCTTCACGCAGCGAACCTTCGCCACTGTCGTTGGTGTTGGTCACCACGTTGTAGGCAAAGCCAAAGTCCACGCCGGTGAGGTTGCTCGCGCTTACGCTGACACCCACGTTGAAGTCGCCCACGCCCGATCCCGCCGCCGTGGCGCTATCGGCCACGGCTTTGTTATTGCCGCCCACGGCGCTGCTGCCGGTCACGCCATCGCGCTCGTAGGTTTGTTCGGCTGTCGCGCTCGTGTAGCCGCCCCTAAAGCCCGCCGTGGGCGCGGTATCGGCATCGCCAACCGTTGCGCCCACCACGCGCACCGTGTAGCCGCCCGCCACGACCGCGACGTTGTATTGGCCCGACGCATTCGTCGTCGTGAAGCCTAGAAAGTTATTGCCCGTGTCGTACAACTCCACGCGTACGTTGGCTAAGTACGTATCGCCGGCGCCATAGGCACTGCCCGCGCCGCCCGCGTAATTGGTGTCCTCGAACACTTGGCCGGTTAAGGACACGAGCGTGACGTTGCGGCCAAACTCGCTCGTGTTGTTGCTTGTGTCGGTCGCGGTGGCGGTGATGACGTCGCCCACGCTCAGACTCAGTCCGGTCAGCGTGCCGGTGAAGTTGCCGTTGGCGTCGGTCGTTAAAAAGCCTAAGTAGGTTTGCCCTTCGCCGTAATTGGTACCGTCGGCCGCTGCCTTGAAGAACTCCACGCGCGCGTTGGCGAACGCCGTTTGCCCCGCCGCGCTACCCACATAGCCCGAGAGCGTGAGCGACGTGCCCGAGAGCAAGGCGGCGGTAATGACCGGGTAGTCGGTCAATAAATTGGGCTGGCCGGCGGTGGTGGTGCCGTCGTTGAGCGTAACGCCGTTGTTGCCTAAGTCGATGCCTAGGCTGGTGTTGCTGTGAATGCTGTTGCCAAGAATGGCGTTGCCGGTGGAGGCGCCACTGACCCGCACGCCATGCGCGCCGTTGTAGGCGACGAGGTTGCCTTCGCCCGCGCCCGTGCCACCGATGGTGTTGTTGGACGCGCCGGTGTCGATTTGAATACCCGAGCTGGTATTGCCCACGCCCGCCGTGCCCGCCGCGTTGGTGCCGATGTAGTTGCCTTGCACGACGTTGTTGGCGGCCGAGGCGAAGATGGCGATACCCGTGGCGTTGCCCGAGACGACGTTGCGCGCTCCAGCGGCCGCGCCGCCGACGAGCACGCCACTTACGCCGCCGAGATAAATCCCGCGTCCGGTGTTGCCAATCGCGGCCGTGCCCGCCGCGTTCAAGCCGATGGTGTTGCCTTGGATGACGATGCCCGTGGTGCCCGCGTTGGCGACTT
>DASTRU010000018.1:0-10772 GCA_035761045.1 Burkholderiaceae bacterium
TCAGGCAATGCCAACAAATTATTGTGGTCAAGGACGAGTTCTTGGAGTTGGGTAAGTTTGCCGATGTCGCGTGGCAAAACACTTAACTGGTTCCCATGCAGCTCTAGCCCCGTGAGATGCGTAAGTTGAGTAATGCAATCGGGCAAGGTGGTTAAACCGAGTTTTGATAAGCGCAGCAAACGCGTTTGCTTGCAAAAATGCTTTTCAAGCACTTGCACGGCCTCGGCACGCATTTCCTGCGGGCCACCTTGCTCCGCCCAAGACTCTAGTTCAAGGCGGACGCTGTCGGGCAATCGCGATGGTCTAGACGGTCCGGTGATGACCGCCCGAGAAGACCATGACGCATCGGAACAATTTGGAGGTTCATCGAGCAATGCGTTGCCTGCCAGTTCAACAGTGCAGGTGTTGGGCAAACGCGCTAAACACTCGGGCGAATGCACGATCTGATTTTGGCTTGCGTCCAACAACGTAATCGACGGCGGCAAATCCGTAGGAAGCTGCGTTAGCGCGTTGTTGCTCACCACAAGCTCGCGAACGTGACCGAGCTGGTTCAACGCCGGAGGTAACGACGTAAGCCGCAGGTTTGAAAGGTCAAGTCGCGCGGCGCGATCACGAACGCATACGTGTAAACGCGCAAGCGCTTCCTCGCGGCGTTCGCCTAGCACGCGTTCACCCGCCCAAGCGTTCCAACGCGACAAATGTTCTTCTTCGACCGCCAATGCATCATGCCCAAGAAAGGGCATGCAATGATTTAGAAACGGAACTCTCATGACCCGACACACATGACAAAGCATTCAGCAGATCAACGTGATGCTGCTTATTCGACGATCGTTCGTGACGTGTCTTGGGACTTCGGTTCCACACCAATCGCGCACATACATATGACTATTGGTGGAATGTACTTCGCGTATGAAAAACGTTAGGCAACCATGCCTCGTCGATACGTTTCGACGATCACCATGCGTGGCGCTTCCGGGGTAACGATTCGGTACGCCCGTGTGGCGGCAAGATCCGGCAGCCCCACCGCCTCCCATAATCGTTGCGCGAGGTCGATGAAGTCCGCGATGCGTTCACGGCGCACCCACCACCGCGACAGCATATGACCGATCGGCATCGTTCCCGCGCGCAAGTCGGCTTCAATGTCGGGCTCTAGGCCTTCAAGCGCGATGTAGCTCAAGTTGTCCATCAACACGCGATCGTGGGCAACCAAACTCGTAATGCGTTCAATAAACTGCTTACCGGGTAAATACTCCCGAACCAACGCGGGTACTTCGTGCGTGACGTGTTGGCGATACACATGCAGTTTGATCGGCCCTTGAGCAATCGCCTCGCACAATCGCGTCGTGGATCCGTCTTGAGCAAGCAGTACAGTAAGCAGCCGTTGCTCGGCGGCATGCGGTGTCGCAGCGAACCGCTCGCGCACCAGTGGTTTGGATGATTGCGAAGACATGACAGACATTGAAGTAAAAATCTCGCGCGTTGAATGTACCGAAGATCCGCAAACCGTCTTTGCTCGCGTACGTGGCGACGGCGCGCACCACGTTTTGCTGGAAAGTGCTTTGCCGATGGAGCGCCAGGCGCAATGGTCGTACCTAGCGGGAACGCCCGTGGCATTGCTATACACCGATGCGAACGGCACGCATCTTGAACGCGACGGACGAGTCGAGCGCACTTGGCCTAATCCGTTTGACGCGCTGGCCGCCGTATGTCCGTCGGGTCCGGTGCGCGTCGTCGCGGACGGCAATATACCCGCTGGCCTAGACTTCATCGGCGGCTGGATGGGCGCATTGAGTTACGACGCCGCGCGCGAACTTCACCGGCTCGACGAACGCGCGCGGCACGATCCACCACTGCCGACGATGTGGTGGATGGCGCTTGACCACGTGCTCGCGTTTCATCATCCGAGCCGGTCGTGGTGGCAATGCGCGGCGCGTGGTCCTCATGATGCATGGCCTTGGACGACTCACCATCGTGACGCCACGTGGCAAGCCACGCTGAATCGCGCGCGCGGTGCGACGCCTTCTCGCGCTTCGTGGCGTGCTGGAGAGCGAACACAGCGCATGACCCAAGGCGATTTCGAAGCGGGCGTGGCGCGCATTGGAGAACGCATTGCGCGTGGCGACATGCTGCAAGTCAATCTTTCGCGACGCGAGGACGCGCCGTTCGAAGGCGACGCGTGGTCGATGTATCAAGACTTGACGGCCGCTCACCCCGCTCCGTTTGCCGCATTCATCGAAACGCCCGGGTTTGCCATCGCCAGTTGTTCGCCAGAGCGCTTTATCCGTCTACATAACGGACGCGTGCAGGCGCGCCCGATTAAGGGCACCGCGCCGCGCGGGCGCGACGCCACCGACGATCACGCGCGGCGTGAATGGCTTGCCGCGAGCGAAAAAAACCGCGCCGAGAACGTCATGATCGTCGACCTGCTGCGCAACGACATGAGCCGTGTCGCGAGGCTCGGCAGCGTACGCGTGCCCGAGCTATTCGCGTTGGAGCCGTACGCGAGCGTATGGCAGATGGTGTCCACCGTTGAAGCCGACCTGCGCGAGCAGTGCGGGCCGGTGGACTTGATTCGCGCTTGTTGGCCACCTGGCTCCATGACTGGCGCGCCCAAGCTCGCCGCCATGCAAGCGATCGAAGAGATCGAACCGGTACGGCGTGGTTTTTACGCGGGATCGATTGGCTATATCGACTGCCGAGGCGGCCTGGATTTATCGGTCGTCATTCGCACCGCCATCGTTGCGCAAGGCCGTGTGATGGTGCAGGTAGGAAGCGGCATCGTGGCCGACTCCGATCCCAATAGCGAATGGAACGAAACCGTGGCCAAGGGCGCGCGGCTACTCGATGTGCTCGACGCTCATCCCATGAATCACCGCGCGTGACTTTTTTAAGAAGCCGAATACGAAAGCGGAGCGTCCTCGTTCACGCCGCTTGGCGCGTTGACCGCGCTCGTCGTGCAGGGCTGAGCCATTTCGTTTCGCAAGGCCCGCGCGAGTTGAACCAAATCCAACCTCGGCAAGGTACGCCGTTGCTCGCGCACGCCTACTTCAATCAACGGTTGCCAGCTTCGCACCGCATCGACGGTGTGATGGTTCTTCGTCGAGGGCACGTTGGCTTGCTCCCATTTCGCGTTCTCGATCGAACACAAACTTTGCACGACGAAGCCGACGTATTGGCCCGCGTCCTCGACCAACAGCACGCGAGCGGTTTCGGTGTCGACCCGTACGGGCCGGCCAAGCAAGGTGCATAAACACACCAATGGAACCGACGCCTTGCGATGAGTGAACACACCGATCGCGGCGTCGCGACCCTGCTTCAACGGCACCGCCGTGGTGGGATACGCGACGATCTCGCTCACTTGAATGAGCGACGAGGCCGTCTCGACGCCGACGCGATACGTGAGGTAGGGCAAATTCGTGCAGGCCGCGTCGTCATCGCCCTTCGCGCTCGAGGCACCGCCAACAGGCTGACTTAAGCTCGCCAACGAACTAAGCACCGGATGCTCGTGCAGTGACGCGGCATTCAACAACAAATGCTGCTCGCCTTCGTTACCCGCGAGCATGCCTTTAAACAGCGCGGCATTTGGTACGCCACATATCGGCATGGGCAGGATGTCGCTGGCGGGTACGCGCACGATGTCGCGCACTTCGTCGAGCATGAGAGCGAGATATCCCTTAGGAAATCGAAGCACTACCGCGGCCGACTCGCGCACGCCTTGCGCGACCTCGCCCAAGCCCAGCGTCTTCAAGGTATCGATCACCGGTACTTCATAGCCGTGGTGGGTAATGACGCCGCGACACCACTCGCCTTTGAGGGAACTCTCGCGCACCACCGTGCTGGGCACCGTGCCGTCGACACTCATCGCGTCAATGCCAAATGGCAAAGCGCCGCACCGAAACAACAATAAAGGCTCGCGCAAGCCCAACGTGCGTTCCTCGGCGTTGGCCTTGGGTTCTTCCACCATTGGCACGTCGGGCAACGCGGCGATGCGCGCGGCATCGAGCAAGGTAGCCACGCCCTCGTCAAGCTCGAAACTATGCGTGGCGATTGCCGCCGACTGGATTGGCGTGGCGGTGTTAAGCACGTGAAGGCGATCCGAGCGAACTTTCGCCATGCCTTGCACGCTGCTTGCAAGCAGGCCAAGCAAACGACCTTGATAACGCATCATGACAATGACGCGTTCGCGTTCCTCGACCACGGGTAAGCCAAGCGTCGGGCGTAAGTCGAGCACCGGAATCACGGTGCCACGCAATTGCACGGTCCCGCATAACCCTTGGGCGGCAATGGGCAACGTGCCCAATTCCTTGGGACTCGCGATAACTTCACGTAGCGTCTCGACGGGCAGCGCAAGCAAGGCCGCCCCGATGCGCATCAGGCCGAACGAATGTTCGGTCGTGGTTTGAACGAATGCTTGCGTCGTGTCGCCGTGGCTCATCGCACACCTGCCTCAAGGCTTGACGGCGTTTGCTTGCATTAACTGCTCGATCAAATGCGCGACGCTACGCGATGCTTGGTGCTGCGCCTCGGTCGAGGTGGCGATCGCGCGGATCGAATCGCTTGTTTGCGCCACGCTCGACACAATGCGCTCGAACGCGGTCTTCGCATGTTGCGACCGATCGGAACCCACGTTGACGCGCGAGGTCGATTCATCAATCAATTTGGCAATCTCGCGCGCCGCCTGCGAGCTGCGTTCCGCGAGCTTGCGCACCTCGCCCGCGACGACGGAAAAGCCCACGCCATGTTCGCCCGCGCGCGCGGCCTCGATCGCCGCATTGAATGCAAGCAGATTGGTTTGGCCGGCGATATCACTAATGACTTTGACGATCTCGGCGATCTCGCTCGACGATTTTTGAATCATGTCGATTGACTCGATCGACTTACGCAACGCCTCGAATCCTTGCTCGGCATTGTTTTGCGTCTCGGTGGCAAGCGACGTGGCGGTTGCGGTATTGCGAGTGATTTGGTCGATCGCGGAGGTAAGTTGGCTTACCGTGTTCGTCATATCGTCGGTCTTGCTCTTGATTTGCCGTTCGAGCATGACTTGCTCGGTCACGTCGTACGCATACTTCACCACGCGCACCGGTTCGCCTTTTAAATTAAAGACCGGGCTGTAAGTGGCCTGAATCCATACATCGCGATTGAACTTACCCACGCGGTGATAACGGTTGCTGAAAAACTCGCCTTTGCTCAAGCGCAACCAAAAATCACGGTACTCAAGCGAGGTGATGTACTCGGGCGGGCAGAACATGCTGTGATGCTGACCAACAATTTCGCGCAAGGTGTAGCCCATCGTGCGAAGGAAATTATCGTTGGCGCTCAACACATGCCCTTCAAGGTCGAACTCGATGACCGCTTGGCCGCGATCCACCGCCTTGACCTTACTTTCAAACTCCGAATTGCGCAGCTTGATCTCGGTGACGTCGATCGCGAATTTCACGATCTTCATCGGCCGCCCGTCCATATCGAAGATCGGGTTGTAGGTGGCCTGGATCCACACATCCTTACCGTTCTTGCCGATACGCCGATACTCGCCCGAGTCGTACTCGCCGCGAGAAAGCTTGTCCCAAAAATTTTGATAGGCGTCGGTCTGCGTGTACTGGGTATCACAAAAAATTCGGTGGTGCTTGCCACGCACTTCTTCGAGCGAATAACCCATGAGTTCCAGAAATTGGGAGTTCGCGTCGAGCACATGCCCCTTAAGGTCGAACTCAATGACGGCTTGCGCGCGCTTAATCGCATTGACCTTGCCCTCGAATTCCGCGTTGCGCAGCTTTAGCTGCGTGACGTCGTAGGCGTACTTCACAACCTTCAATGGGCGCCCATCCAAGTCAAAGATGGGGTTGTAACTGGCTTGCAGCCAAATCTCTCGGCCGCCTTTACCCACGCGCTTGTATTCGCCGGCCTCGTATTCGCCGCGACTAAGTTTTTGCCAAAACTGCGCGTACGCGTCGGTTTGCGCAAAGCCAGGAACACAAAACATTCGATGGTGCTTACCGCGAATTTCCTCCAGCGTGTAATCCATCGTCTTCAAGAAATGATCGTTCGCCCAAAGGATTTGCCCATTCAAATCAAACTCGATCACTGCTTGCGCGCGTTGGATCGCCATGACCTTGCCTTCGTACTCGGCGGCTTTCAACTTGGACTGCGTGACGTCCAACGCAAACTTCACCACCTTTAACGGATTGCCGTTCAAGTCAAAGATGGGGTTGTAGGTTGCCTGAATCCAAATTTCCTTACCGCCCTTGCCAATGCGCTTGTACTCGCCACCCTCAAACTCGCCGCGGCTAAGCTTTTGCCAAAACTGTTTATACGCAGGCGAACGCGCGTACTCGGGATCGCAAAACATGCGGTGATGCTGACCGATCACCTCCTCGGCCGTGTATCCCATGACATCGAAAAAGTTTTTATTCGCCTGCAACACGATGCCCTGCAAGTCGAATTCGATTACCGCTTGTCCCCGGTTGATGGCGTTGACCTTGCCTTCGTAATCCGCGTTCAACAACTTGGTCGCGGTGATGTCCATCGCGTACTTCACGATGCGCATGGGTTTGCCGGCGGCATCCAAAATCGGGTTGTAGCTTGCGCGAATCCAGATTTCACGACCACCGCGTCCTAAACGCTTGTATTCGCCGTCGTGAAACTGGCCGGTGCGTAGTTTTTCCCAAAACTTCTTGTAGTCGTCCGATTGCGTGTAAGCATCCTCGCAAAACATTTTGTGATGCTTACCCTTAACCTCGCTAATCGAGTAACCCATAAGCGAAAGAAAATTTTCATTCGCTTCGATCACGTGACCGTTGAGATCAAACTCAACCACCGCCTGCGCTCGGTCAATCGCGCGGGAACGCCCTTGAAGTTCAAGCAAATGCTCATCCGCTTTAGCTTCCTGCGCGACGAGCAGCAATGCCAATTCACCATTCGGCTCGGTCGGCGCGACCAAATGCCCTTGCACGCGCAGCTTGTCGCCCGTACCCGTTTTAAGCGTCAACGTCACGGGTTCGTGCTGACCTGGCTTCGCACTCGCACATCGCTTAGCCATGGCTTGCGCATCGTCGCCGAATAATTGTTCACGACTTTGCTTACCCAACGTCGCCGCGTTGAAACCTAACTTCTCCAACGCCATCGAATTAGCACCAAGAGGCTGCCCCGTTTGGTTTAGCGAGATGATGAGATGCGTGTGGTCCAACAACCGAACGAGCATTGGAGCATCTACATTCAAGCCTGGCTCGTTCACGGCAGCAGCGGTTTTGCTCATAACGAATCTTCTTTTCGCGAGTGGAGGAAAGGCGCCGGGTAATGGCGTATGGACTGGCGGAAAGTCTTGCAGCACTTTTTTCGTGCGTAGGTGACGGAATCGGCGAATGTGGCCTCTCTTTAGCGCGTTATTTCTCTGTTTCGACAATTTCAACCACGCCGGTTAATACCCTTTACTTGACGCAGTCTTTTAAGTGCGTCACCGATTCATCGCGGCGTGTCACGTCAGCCGCCGGGCCCGCCCGTATAATTCCGTGACTTTTCAATGAGTTGCTGCTTCTTTAGGTTTGCCATCGCGCATGTCGTTGCTCGCCATCGGCCTTAATCACACGACCGCGCCGGTCGCTGTTCGCGAACGTCTAAGTTTTGCGCCGACCGCGGTAGCCGAGGCGCTTCAAGCCCTGCGCGCTCAATTCGCCCGCGCTTTTCCCGAAGCGGCCATCGTTTCCACTTGCAATCGAACCGAGGTGTACTGCGCGGTTGCGGCGGACGCCGAGCCCAGCGCCGAAGCGCCCGCTCTCGCCACGTGGCTTGCCGAATACCACCGACTCAAAGCCGACCAAATCGCACCGCATCTGTACGCATTACCGCAGCGCGACGCCGTCCGGCATGCGTTTCGTGTCGCGAGCGGTCTTGATTCCATGGTGATTGGCGAGCCACAAATCCTTGGTCAAATGAAGGAGGCGGTTCGCACCGCTGAATCGGCCGGCGCATTAGGCACCTTGCTCAATCAGCTTTTTCAACGCACGTTTTCGGTGGCGAAGGAGGTGCGTACGCAAACCGAAATCGGCGCGCATTCGGTCAGCATGGCGGCGGCGGCGGTTCGGCTCGCGCAACGTATCTTTCCGTCGATCAACGAACTCAATGTGCTGTTTATCGGTGCGGGAGAAATGATCGATTTATGCGCCACGCACTTCGCCGCGCAAATGCCGCGACGTTTGGTGGTGGCGAATCGAACGGTTGAACGCGCGCATGGGTTGGCGTCACGGTTCGACGGGCAGGCCATGCGGTTGGCCGATTTGCCCGACCATTTAGCCGAGTTCGATGTGGTGATTTCGTGCACGGCCGCTTCGTTGCCGATCGTCGGGCTCGGGCTTGTCGAACGCGCGCTCAAGGCACGTCGTCGCAAACCGATTTTCATGGTTGATCTCGCCGTGCCTCGCGACATTGAACCCGAGGTCGGCCAACTGCCCGACGCATATCTCTACACCGTCGACGACTTAGGCGAGATCGTGCAAGACGGAGCTTCGGCGCGCCAGGTCGCCGTCGCGCAAGCGGAGGCGATCATCGAGACACGCGTGCAAAGCTTCATGCATTGGCTTGATCGTCGACAAGCCGTTCCGCTAATTCGCGACCTGCGCGAATCGTCGGAGAGCATGCGCCGCGAGGAACTCGCGCGCGCGCAACGCTTACTCGCCGCCGGGCACGCTCCGGACGAAGTCCTTAATCAATTAGCGTTACGGCTTACTAATAAATTCATGCATCGACCGCTCACGGTGTTGCATGAGGCATCGAATACCGAGCGCGAGCAACTGCTTGCGTGGATGCCTAAACTTTTTCCATTGGATAAGAAGTAGATGAAGCCTTCCATGGCGGCCAGGCTCGAACAATTGTCGAGCCGGTTGGCGACGATCGAACTTGCGCTGCAAGACCCTCGCGTGACCGATGACCTCGACCAGTACCGCAAGCTCACGCGGGAAAGCGCCGAGCTGCAACCCGTCGTCGATGAATACCGCGCGTGGAAACTCGCGAACGACGATCTCGCGACGGCGCAGTCGATGCTCGACGATGCATCGATGCGCGACTTCGCGCTCGCCGAGATCGACGCCGCGAAGGAACGCATCGTCGCGCTTGAAGACCGGTTGCGTATCGCGCTGTTGCCACGCGATCCTAATGACGACAAACCGCTTTATCTTGAAATTCGCGCCGGTACGGGTGGAGATGAATCGGCGCTGTTTGCCGGCGACTTATTGCGCATGTATTTGCGCTATGCCGAACGTCGTGGCTGGAAGACCGAATTAGTGTCCGAATCAGTCTCCGACTTAGGCGGTTATAAGGAAGTGATCGTGCGTATCGAAGCGCGCGGCGATGGCGATGGCGCGTATTCACGACTCAAGTTTGAATCGGGGGGGCATCGCGTGCAGCGCGTGCCCGCGACCGAGGCGCAAGGCCGTATTCATACATCGGCATGCACGGTGGCCGTCATGCCCGAGGCCGAGGAAGTCGATGTGCAGATTTCGCCCGACGACTTACGCATCGATGTGTTTCGCGCCTCTGGCGCGGGTGGTCAGCACGTTAACAAAACCGAGAGCGCGGTACGCATCACGCATATTCCAACGGGCATCGTTGCGGAGTGTCAGGACGACCGTTCGCAACATCGCAATAAAGACCGCGCGATGAAAGTGCTTGCGGCGCGACTAAAAGCGGTGCAAACACAAGCACAAGCCGCTCACGAAGCCGCGACACGTCGTAGTTTGATTGGCTCGGGTGATCGCAGCGAACGCATTCGCACCTATAACTTTCCCCAGGGGCGAGTCACCGATCACCGTATCAACCTCACGCTTTATAAATTGCAATTCGTGATGGACGGCGATCTCGACGATCTCACCAATGCCTTGATCGCCGAACATCAAGCCGATCAACTCGCCGCGCTGGGCGAAGGTTAAGGCGCGCCGTGTGAATTGGTGAGCGTGGCATCGCAGTTCAACATCGAATGCGACAGCCGCGCCATGCGTCGCAAGCGAGTCCAATCGAACGATGGTCCGGGATCCGTCTTGCGCCCTGGAGCGATGTGCTCGTGCCCGGTTACGCCAACAATCGTCGGATAGGCCCGGCGTAACGCCCGAATCAAAGCCGCGAGCGAGACGTACTGAGCATCGGCATACGCCAGCTCGTCGGTGCCCTCGAGCTCGATGCCGACTGAAAAATCATTACAGCGTTGGCGGCCGCGCCATTGCGATGCACCCGCGTGCCATGCGCGTCGATCGGCTTCCACGAATTGAATGACCTCGCCGTCGCGCCGAATAAAAAAATGCGCCGAGACACGCAGATGCGCGATTTGCGCGAAGTATGGATGCGCGTTTGGATCAAGCCGATTGGTAAACAAGCGCTCAACCGCGTCGCCCTCGAACACGGCCGGCGGCAAACTAATGTTGTGAACCACGATGAGTTCGATCGGCATCGACGCGGGCCGCTCGTCGGCATTTGGCGATGCGACGAAGCGAGCGCGATCGCACTTGCCCGCGGCGTCGATCTTTAGTCGCATTAACGAATATCGAGCTGCTGCATTCGATAGCGAAGCTGGCGGAAGGTAATACCGAGAAGTTTCGCCGCCGCCGTACGATTGAACTTAGTACTTTCAAGCGCGCGTTCGATAATTGCCCGTTCCACCGCTTCGAGTTCGGCCGGCAGATCGACCGGAAGGTTGATTTGCGATGCGTAAATTTGCGCCGCCGGATTAATCGCCGCGGGCGGCGCGCTTAGATTTGGTGTTTGTTGCGGCAAATCGAAATCATCGGACG
>DASTRU010000019.1:0-14763 GCA_035761045.1 Burkholderiaceae bacterium
TTCGTCCGTCAACGCATGGCAATTGGTACGAAATGAAGCATGGTCGATGCGTGAAGCACCGAGCAGTTCTTGTAGTTGATTCAAGCGATTCGCGAATTGCGCCGCCATCGGGCTTAACAGCACATCGCGCCTGAAGGCCGACAGCTCGTGAATGTTCAATGGTTCGTTCCACCACCGCGAAGCGGATGACGTGGCGTTGTCGCACGCGGTCATGGCGGAAGAAAAAATGCGAGGACGATCAACGTTCATGATGAGCAATGAAAAAGGCGCCCGAAGGCGCCTTTAAACAATACCCCGTTGCTCGCGGGCTTACTTCTTCGGTGCGGCGACCCACGAAACGCACCAGCCGTTCGGGCTGATTTCGGTATCGCCCGGAATGATTTTGCAACCACCGCGCTCGGTCGGCGTTTTGCCCGGAACGAAGTGCATGCAGGTACTACAGCGCTGCTCGCCCTTGGGTTGATCTTGATACTTGAGCGCGCTGCGCAAGGCGGCGTTTTGCGCGGCGAATGCGTTGCCCGTTACCGCGACCACGGGAATGGCGGCGAGCGCGCCACCGATTTTGAGCAGCGTACGGCGCGCCGGCTGGATTTTGTCTTGCATGGTGCGTCCTTTCATATGCTTGGGATGTGATTGAGAAAACGTAAAAACCTTCAGTACCGCGTCTCAACGCTTGGGTCCAGTCATTCGATGACCGCCTGCGACAGACTGTTGCCGAAGCGTGAAGTTGCGCATACCTGAGTAGACCGCTCGGACTTTCAATGTGTAAACCAGGATCAGACGCGCGCGGCGCGAAAGACCGATGCATCGTCGTAAAACTCGCGGCTTTGATTGAGCGGCCACCAACCAGGCAATCCCAGCACTGGCACCGGCAGCAACATGGAAGGCGCGAGTGTTGTATGCCCTAGCCATTCATGTGCCAGGTGTTCGTCGATGGCATCGAACGTCGCATGGCAATCCAAGGACACGACCCACGCATGCGCGGTGATGGATTTGTAGGGCGCGCGCAATTTGTCGGCCAAAGCATGGCCGAACATGAGCACGCGCACCTGCTCCATCCATTGAGCGCGTCGCTCGACGAATACATGCGTCCATCGCCGGGCGCGCAGGTGGTCGATCAAGGCGTTGTCGCGCGTGACGAGGAGCAAACCGTTTTCATCGAGCAAGGTGGCCGCGTCGCGCGCCGGACCGCGCGGACCGGCGGTGCCGCCGCGTCGCGCGATCTCGCGGGCTTGAATCGCATTCAACGCCGTCTTGGCACGTGGAAAAACAAACCACGCAAGCGCGTTGAATAAGTCGTGCGTGTTGTCGCGCGTGGGCACGTGGCCGGTGGCGTGGATATGCGTTTCGTACGCGGTGTCGGCGGGCAATCGCGCGTGCTCGACGAACCGAACCGCATGGCCGGAGAGCGTCGTAGCCGGCGAGCCGAGAGCGTTAAGGCGCGACGCGAGGTCGTCGGTTTGCGTACTTGCCAACAGCTCGTTGAACCGCGCGCCCAAACGTTCGCACCAGGGCGCGAACCAAGCCGCGCGCGGGTCGATCATGCAACGAAGGTCCAGGGCAAGGTTTCGCCGGCGGCGAGCGGCACCAAATCGGCCGCGCCGAATGGCACGCGTTCTGGAATTTCAAACGGACGACGTTCAAGCGTGATGGTGTCGGTATTGCGCGGCAGGCCGTAAAAGTCGGGTCCGTAATGACTTGCAAAGCCTTCGAGTTTGTCGAGCGCGTTCGCGCGTTCGAACGCGCTCGCGTACAGCTCCATCGCATGCAAAGCCGAATAGCACCCCGCGCAACCGCAGGCGTGCTCCTTCAAGGTTTTCGCATGCGGCGCCGAATCGGTGCCGAGAAAGAATCGCGGATGACCGCTCGTGGCCGCGCTTACCAAGGCCTGACGATGACGCTCGCGCTTGAGCACCGGTAGGCAATACCAATGCGGCCGCAATCCACCGGTAAAGATGGCGTTGCGGTTGTAAAGCAAATGCTGCGGCGTAATCGTCGCGGCGATCGGGCCGGGCGCGTCGCGCACGTACTCGACCGCCTGCGCGGTGGTGGCGTGTTCGAAGACGATACGCAGTTCGGGAAACGCGCGGCGCAACGGAATCAACGTGCGCTCGATGAACACCGCCTCGCGATCGAACACGTCCACCGTGGGATCGACATCCTCGCCATGCACGCAAAACACCAGACCCACGCGTTGCATCGCATCGAGCACCGGATACACGCGTTTGAGGTCGGTTACGCCGGCGTCGGAATTCGTCGTCGCGCCAGCCGGGTACAACTTGACCGCATGCACGATGCCGCTGGCCTTGGCCTGCTCGATGTCATCGACGCTCGTGTTGTCGGTGAGATAAAGCGTCATCAATGGATCGAACCGCGCGCCCTCGGGCAGCGCGGCCAGGATGCGTTCGCGATACGCGCGCGCCGCGTCCACCGTGGTGACCGGCGGCTTGAGATTGGGCATCACGATCGCCCGCGCGAATTGGCGCGCGCTGTGTCCCACGACGGCGCGTAACGCATCGCCGTCGCGCAAGTGCAAATGCCAATCGTCCGGGCGAGTGATGGTGAGTGAATTCATCGTGAGGCGTGCGGCGCGTGCCGTGGCGAACAAGAAACGGGCGCCGATTCTACGCGGCGCTTAACCACGTCCACAGCCAATACACCACCGCGAAAACGACGGCCAGCCACAACGCCGCGATGACGAACGCCGCGACGCGCCCCGCATGCTTGACCGTGCCCACGCGTTCGCGAGCGCGCACGCGGCTTTCGGCAAGCACCTGGGGCGGAACGAGCTTGAGCGCGATGGCGATACCGATCGGCACGAGTACTAAATCGTCGAGCAAGCCCAGCACGGGGATGAAGTCGGGGATCAAATCGATCGGACTCAAGGCATACGCGACGACGAGCACGATCCACCAGCGCGCGAGCCGCGGCGTGCGCGGGTCACGCGCCGCGAAGTACAAGGCAAGCACCTCGGTTTTCAATCCGGCCACGCGCGAGCGCAGACTTGATCGACGTGTCATTTCACGTTCTCGGCCATGAAGAGCACGGCTTTATCGGCCACGAAATTAACATTGACCCAACGCCGCTCGTCGCCCCAGCGACAGCTTTTAACGCCGAGCACGTCGGTGCACGAGGCCGGATCGCCAAACAGTTTGCGCACCTCTTCGTACGGCATGCCGGTGGAAAGCTTTGCATAGTTTTCGGCCGTTAACCGGCCGCCGCAGGCGCCAAGCAGCGCGACGCTCATCAGGAGCGCAAGCCGCGTGCACGAGCGGCGAAGACGCGAGAAGGTGTTCATGAGTCTTGAGGGTATGAAGTGGTTGAAAACCGCGCGATCAAACCACGGCGGCGGGAATGCGGCTTGCCCCTTTTCGTGACAGGAGGTTGCCATGGTCGAGCCACGAAAGTCCGAATCCCCCGACGCGCCGAATCCGCGCTTGCCCATGCGTCATGGCGACGAAGCGCCAGCCGGTAGCCAGGGCACGGCCGAAAACGTGTGCCCCGTGTGTCACGGCAGCGGCACGCTCGCGGGCAAGCCGTGCGTCGAGTGCGACGGAACCGGCCGCATCACGGTGGGCATTGGCGGTGCTTGAGTCATGTTGGGCGCGGGCGGGCGTTAGGCGGACGCGTCGATCGAGGCGATGACGGTTTCGAGCGAACCGGGCTCGACGGGCTTGACCAAATGCACGTCGAAGCCCGCTTCCTTCGAACGGCGCTTGTCCTCGTCCTGCCCCCAGCCGGTGAGCGCGATCAACAACATGCGCTCGCCGCCATGCTGCTCGCGTAATTGCCGAGCAGCGTCGTAGCCATTGAGGCGCGGCATGCCGATGTCGAGCAACACCACGTCGGGATGAAAGTCCGCCGCGTGTTCGAGGGCTTCGACGCCGTCATGCGCGGTGCGGGTTTCGTGGCCCATCATGTCGAGCATCATCGCAAGGCTTAACGCGGCGTCGCGATTGTCGTCGGCGATCAACACCTTGCGGCGCGTGCTCGAAGCGTGCGCCGGTCCATCGACCGACACGGTGGTGGTCGACGCGGATTCGACAAGCGGCAATCGCACGATGAATTCGCTGCCGCGTCCGGCCCCTTCGCTGCGCGCCTCGATACGACCGCCATGCTTTTGCGTGAGCCGTTGCGCGATGGTGAGTCCAATGCCCAAGCCGCTTTGCGAGCGTTCGAGCGAGCGGTCGACTTGCATGAACATCTCGAACACGTGCGGCAGCATGTCGGCGGGAATACCCACGCCGTTGTCGCGCACCCGCACGACCGCTTCGTGGTTCTCGCGCGCGGCTTCGATGCGGATGCGGCCACCACTGCTCGTGTACTTGGCCGCGTTGTTCAGCAGATTGGAAAAGATTTGCGCGAGCCGCGTCAGGTCGGCATCAACGATCAACGGCTCGGTAGGCAACACGACCTCAAGCGCATGCTGACCCGCTTCGATCAACGGCCGGCTGGTTTCCACCGCATTACGCACGATGTCGGCGATATCGATTCGCGCCCGCCGCAATTCCACCTTGCCGCCGCTGATGCGGCTTAGGTCGAGCAAGTCGTCGATCAATCGCACCATATGGCCGAGTTGGCGGTCCATCATCTCGCGCGCTTGGCGAATCGCATGCGGATCGTGCTCGGCCAAACGCAGCACTTGCAGACCGTTGCGAATTGGCGCGAGCGGGTTGCGCAGCTCGTGCGCTAGCGTGGCGAGGAACTCGTCCTTGCGCCGGTCGACTTGCCGCAGCATGTCCTCGTGGTGCTTGCGCTCGGTAATGTCCAACACCGTTCCCAACACCCGCTCGGCGCCGCATGTCGCGCCACGACTTTCAAACAAGGTATGGCCTTGGGAAACGACCCAATGGATCGATCCATCGGCATGCACGAAGCGAAACTCATCGCCGTATCGGCCATCGCCGTCGGGCTGCAAGGCGGCCAAAAGCGCTTTCTCGACGCGCGGCCAGTCCTCGGGATGAATACGCCGGCGCACGTCGTCCAGCGTGAGCGGGGCGTGCAAATCGAAACCACAGATCTCGCGGCACCGCGCATCGGCCACCACGACGTTCGTGCTCGGACTCCAATTCCAAGTACCGATGCGCGCGACATCCAAGGCGAGCCGGGCATTCGCTTCGCTCTCGCGTAGCCGCGTGTCGGAGTAATGACGCGCGGTCACGTCCTCGGTGACGTAACTAAACCGCATGCGCCCACGAGGACTCACGCCAATCGGGCATACGACCGCGCTCCACCATTGCTCGCCACTCGGGGTTTTAAGATGGAACTCGAACCGAACCGGACGGTTCTCGCGCTCGCTTTGCTGATAACGCTCGCGCCAATGATCGATAGTGGATCGCAGCGCGGCGAGCTCGGTCGCGCGTCGGCCGCTCGTGCCTCCTGGCGGAACGCCGAACAACTGGCAGGTCACGGCGTTATCGACGATATGCAAGATGTCGTCGCCGTCCGTCAATTCCACGACGCCCATGCCGAATGGCGCGCTGTCGTAAAACGCGCGCAAGGTGGCTTCGCTCTCGCGCAAGGCTTGCTCGGCGGCCTTGCGCTCGCTGATGTCGGAGAACATGAGGAGCAGCGCATGCGTACGCCCGACGGCATCGGGCATCGACGCGGCGGCGACCACCACTGGAACTCGCGTGCCGTCGCGCCTAAGACGATACGTCTCGATCGTCGCGCTCTTGCCTTGCGTCAATCGTTCGCGGTACTCGCGGCATTCCTGGAGTTTGTCCTCGGGCACGATGGGCAGGCAGTGGCCGATGATCTCGTCGGCCTTCCAGCCGAATAAGCGTTCGGCGGCCGGATTCCATAACCGCACGATGAGTGCGTCGGGATCGATCATCACGATCGCCAACGGCGACGCGTTCAACAGCGCGTTCAATTCGCGCGCGGTGGTGTCGAACAACGCTTGGCTTACTTGCTGCTCGCGTTCGGCGCGCGCGCGTTCAAACGACGCGGACTCGGCGCGCCGATGCGCGACCGCGCGCGCCACGCCAAACGCAATGATGATTGCGCACGACAGCCCATACGTGGCGAACCTGACGACGAGCTGCGCGTTATCGGCGGGCGGTATCTTGCCGGTGCCCCAATACATCATCGTCGTCGCGACGAATCCGAGCACCGCGCAGACGATGGCCGGCCCAAGTCCGCCCATCCATACCGAAGCGGCCACGGCGGCAAAGAGCGTGGCGAACGGCAAGGAATCCAACAACCATGGGCTGAGTAGCTGCCGTACGGCGAGTGCGACGAACGTGAAAACGACCGCGAGAACGTAATCGTGAAAACGGGATGGGCTAAGAAAACGGGGCATGCGTCCGCGCATGAAAAACCCTTATTAATGGCGCTCGACGCTTATCGCCCCGACGCGGCGCGAGCACCAATCGATGAGATGCGCACGAAGACGGCGCACGGACGACGATCATAACGAGATCGACAGCACGGCGGCGAAATCCGCCCGATCGCGTTACCGGAAGAACAACGTGGCCAGGCCGAGGAAAATGAAGAAGCCCATCGAATCGGTGCTGAACGTCAGCAGCACCGACGACCCCATCGCGGGATCGCGCCCCAGTCGTTGCAGCACCAACGGCACGGCCATGCCGACGCCCGTGCCCACCAACATGTTCAAGATCATCGCGAGGAACATGACGAGCCCGAGCGTCGGGCCCTGCGCGGATTGCCAATACAACAACCACGCGAATATTCCGGCGATCGTGCCCCACACCGCGCCATTGAATAGAGCGATGCCGATTTCCTTGGCGATCAAACGTCCGGCGTTGGCTGGCGTGACTTGATCAAGCGCGAGCGAGCGGATCAGCAAGGTCATCGTTTGATTGCCGGAGTTGCCCGCGATGCCCGCGACGATCGGCATCAGCGTGGCGAGCGCGACGACCTTCTCGATCGTGCCCTCGAACGCGCCGATCACGCGGCTCGCGAAAAACGCGGTGCACATATTGACGGCCAGCCATAGCCAACGGTTTTGCGCCGCCTTCCACACGCCCGAGAAGATGTCTTCCTCCTCGCGCAAGCCCGCTTCGGCGAGCGTGCGTTCCTCGGACTCCTCGCGAATCACGTCCACCACCTCGGCCACCGTCAAGCGGCCGATCAATCGTCCGCGTCGGTCGATCACCGGCGCCGAAACGAAGTCGTAACGCTCGAACGCTTGCGCGGCATCGCCCGCGTCATCCTCGGGATGCAGCGTGAACATCTCGGTTTGCATGACCTTGGAGACATGCTCGTCGGGATCGTTGATGAGCAACCGACTCAAGGGCAGCGTGCCCTTAAGGTGCTCGTCGCGATCGACCACGAACACTTGGTCGGTGTGATCGGGCAAGGCGTCGAACCGGCGCAAATAACGCAACACGGTTTCGAGCGTGACGTCGTCGCGCACGGTCACGGTTTCAAAGTCCATGCGCGCGCCGACCGAGCCTTCCGCGTACGACATCGCGGTTTGCAACTCTTCGCGCTCTTCGGTGGTGAGGCCTTCCTTGACCTCGTCGATCACCTCGCGCGGGAGATCGGGCGCGAGGTCGGCCAGCTCGTCGGCGTCCAAGCCTTCCACGGCCGCGACCAGCTCGTCGCGGTCCATTGAGGCGATCAAGGTGGCGCGCACCGCTTCGGAGACTTCGAGCAGGATCGATCCGTCGCGCCCCGCCTTCACAAGCTCCCACACTTGCAAGCGGTCTTCCAACGGCAACGATTCGAGGATGTAGGCGACGTCGGCCGAATGCAGCGCGTCGAGCACGGTGCGCAGCTCGGTGTCGTGCTGCCGATGGGTTAGGAGCGCGACGAGTTCATGGCGCTTGTCGTCCTCGGCGTGATGCTGACGCTCGGTCACTTGCTCGACCAAGCGCTGCCGATGCAATAGCTCCTGCACGTTGACGAGCGCGCGTTGGGCCTGCTCGGGGTCGCGCGGCGTGGGCTCGCGCATGGCATCGCGGTCGTCGGTGTCGGATTCGGTCATGACCTGAGCGCTGGTGACGAGCGGCGGGCGGGAGTGATTCGATGCCGCTCAACGAGGTGCCGCATTGTAGGCGGCGCCGCGCGAAATCCAGCGCGAAAGATTCGCGCGTGCCGTCGAAAACAACGCTTACGGCAATTGCGCGGCGTTCATGCGCGCCAACACCGTGGCGGCTCGGCGCAGGAGCTGTGGATGAAACCGGTTGCGGTCGAAGAACCGTGGGTTCGGCAGCATCGCGGCGAGCTTGGCGGCTTGCATGGCATTCAAGCGATCCGCGCTCACGCGGTAGTAATGCTGGGCGGCCGCCTCGATGCCAAACACGCCCTCGCCCCACTCCACCACGTTCAGATAAATCTCGAAGATGCGTTGCTTGGTGCACCAAAACTCGAGCATGAAGGTGACGATGAATTCCTGCGCCTTGCGCACATAGCTGCGTTCACCGCTCAAGAACAAATTCTTCGCAAGCTGCTGGGTGATGGTGGAGCCGCCCGCAACGACACGACCGCGCCGCCGGTTTTTCTCGTACGCGCGTTCCAAGGCTTCAATGTCGATGCCGCGATGCTCGGCGAAGTTGCTGTCCTCGGCCGCGATGACCGCGCGCTTGACCGGTCGCGCGATGCGGTCGTACGGCACCCACACATGCTTGAGCTGCGCGCCGGGCGTTTTCGCGTCGAGCGCGATTTCGCGTGCGTGCATGAAACTCGTGGTGGGCGGATCGAACATGACCCACGTGCCGATGCGAAAAAACAGCACCGCTTCGAACAACACCACCGCCGACGCGGCGGCAAGAACGGCGCGGCCGAGGGTCCCGGCGATGCTCATCGCATCGTCCGCATCAAGCGGCGCTCACGGCTTCGCGGCGCAGCGCGTCGCGTAAGCGTTCGATGACGGGTCGCGTATGCGGCCTTCGTCCGCGCCAACGCTCGTAGGCCTCGGCGGCTTGCTCCACCAGCATGCCGAGTCCGTCGGCGCAAGTCGTCACGCCCAAGGAACGCGCATGCGCTAGGAACGGCGTGGGTTTATCGGCGTACATCAAGTCGTACACGAACGCGTTGGGCGCGAAGGCGGCGGCCGGCACGGGCGGAATATCGCCCCCCAAGCTCGCGCTGGTCGCGTTGATGACTAAGTCGAAGGCGCCATCGAGCGTTGCGAAATCACTCGCCTTGCACCGTTGCGCCAAGGGTCCGCTTGCGCTCGCCACCAATTCCTCCGCGCGTGCGCGGGTGCGATTGACGACGACCAGCATGGCGGGCGCTTCATCGAGCACCGGTTGCAGCACGCCACGCGCCGCGCCACCGGCGCCGATCAACAACACCCGCGCCTCGCGCAGCGTGACGCCTAGGTTGTCGCGCAGATCACGCACAAGGCCCACGCCATCGGTGTTGTCGCCGCATAAACGGCCGTGGTCCATCCATAAGGTATTGACGGCGCCGGCTTGGATCGCGCGTTCGGTACGCACCTCGCACAAGGCGTGCGCTTCAAGCTTGAACGGCACGGTGACGTTCAAGCCGCGTCCGCCCTCGGCGAAGAAGGTTTGCACGGTGCGAGCGAATCCATCGAGCGGCGCGAGGATGCGCTCATACACGAGTCGCTCGCCGAGAGACTCGGCGAACATCGCGTGGATCAATGGACTTTTGCTATGCGCGATGGGATGCCCCACCACCGCGTAGGTATCGACATCGCGCACGACGACGCCCTTACCGGCCGCTGCGCGCCTCGAGCGCGTCGTTGGTGAAGACCATCGTGCGGGTGATGGACAGCAGATCCATCTCCTTGGCCATCGCGTCGGTAAAGCGGCCAAACGGCGCGGCGCGGCGCACGATGTCGAGCGCGGCTTGGTCGAGCAATTTATGGCCCGAGCTTTTGCTTAATTCGGCGGAATACACCGTGCCGTCTTTATCAAGCACGATGGTGATTTGCACTTGACCGTACAGCTTGCCGCGCGCGGCTTCGGGGTAATTCAAATTGCCCCAGCGTTCAACCTTGTTGCGGAAGTTCTCGATGTAGAGCGCGGCGACGTAATCCTTGGCGCTGGTGCCGTAGAAATGCTTTTTCGGGCGCTTGTATTCGTCCTCGATGCGCGCTTCGACGATCGCGGCATTGCGCGCCAACATGCGCGCGGCGTCGATCACGTCGGTGGCTTGCGGGTCCTTTGGCGCGTCGGTGACCGGTTTGCGGTCGTTCGCGGGTTCGTGCAGCGCTTTATTCGAACGCAAGGTCGCCAGCAATTTGCGTTGTTCGGCGTCCAGCTCTTCGAGCCTACGACGCGCCTCGCTGAGCGAATCGCCCATTTCGACAGTGGCCGCGTTGGGCAACGGCGTGCTGGCGCGGCCTTGATCCTTATCGCCGCCGCCTTCCAGCGCGACTTGCGCGAGCACGTCGGCCTTATCGGGCGCTTTTTCGCTACGCGTGTTGACGATGACGACCTCGAGGCCCGGATCCTTGGCTTCGAGCTTCAGCATTTCGGGCGCGACGAACCGAATCGTCAGCAACGCGCCGTGCAGCACCACCGATACGGCGAGCGCGAAGGCAAGCAAACGATTTTGATCGATCCAAGCGGACAGGTTTGCGCCCGAAGAAGGACGCGGCGCAATGGCAGCAGACATAGACCGGGATTCTAACGAGCGCCCGACGCCGTGCTCGTGGCGTTGTGCACGCTCGCGGCATCGACAGGCGCGGGAATTTCAGCCAGCGGTTCGGTTTCGGGCGCGGCGGGACGTTCCGGGTCGACGACGCTCGCGCTTTCGTCACCCACGCCATCCGCGGTGTCGTCCTCGCTTTCGCCAGCCTCCACTGGTTCGGCATGCACCACGGCGAGACGGCATTCGACGGTTAAATCGATATCGTCCACCGCCAGCACATCGACTTCCACCTTCGTGCCCGGTGCGAGATGGCCAATGCCCGCTAGCGGCGCGACTAGCGGCAGCTCGGCGAAGCGCACGCGCTCCTCGCGCAACACCATGGCGGTAAAGCGGCGGCCGCTCCCAATCGCGCCTTCTTGAGCCAACCAGCGCAAGCACCAGTAACGTTCCATGCGCGATTGCACGTCACCGTAAGCGGCATACGCGGCATCGAACGCACCAATGATCGCGAACAGATCGGCCGACCCTTTCTCAAACGGGGGCCGCTGCAAACGCAAGACCGCCAGCAGCTGCCATTGATTAACCAAATCGATATACCGCCGCAACGGCGAGCTACTCCATGCGTAATGCGTGACGCCGATGCCGATATGCGCGGCGGGCACCGTTGTCATCCGCACCGAGCTTTGCTTTGAGCCCGGACGCGCCCATTGCGTTTGCGTACGGTAGATGCACGGCACGCCCGCGTCGTCGAGCCGACGGCCCCAAGCGCTATTGACGAAGATCATCCATTCGGCGACCAGCCGGTCAAGCGGCGCGTCGCGACGGCGCTGTTCGATGCGCACGCGCTCTTCCCCGTCGATGGTTTCAACGCGAAAACTAAAGTCGGCGCGATTGCGTGGCTCGGGCTTGCCGCGCACGCGTTCGCGCTGCGCGCTTAGGAATTGAGCCGCGCGCCAAAGCACTTGCAATTCGGCCTTGAAGGGAAAGGTTGTCGTCGTGTCGGCTAGGGTTTCTTCGTTGATCACCGCATCGAGCACGTCGTGCCGCAAATTGGCCTCGATCGGCACGCGCTCGATCCGCGATTCGCTCGCCACGCATTCGCCACTGGCGAGATCCACGTCGGCGTACAACGACACCGCCGGCCGCGCGCCACCCTCGACCAAGGTGTAGGCGTTGACGATGGCGTCGGGCAGCATGGTGATCTTTTCGCCGGGCATGTAGACGGTCGACATGCGCTTGCGCGCCAATACGTCGAGCGCGTCGCCAGGCGTGGCGCTCAAACCCGGAGCCGCGATGTGCACGCCGACGCGAACCCGGTTTTCGTCGATGAATCGCACCGAAAACGCGTCGTCGATCTCGGTGGTTTCGCTGTCGTCGATCGAGAACGCCCGTACGTCCGAAAGCGGCAGCTTGGCGTCCGCCGCTTTCGGCAAGGCGATGTCGGCGTGCGGCCCTTTTGGAAACCATTCGACAAGGAATTGCGCCCGATGCAACTCGCGTGCGTCGACGAATGCGCCGGCGTTGAGCAACAAGCGCGCGGGCGTGGTGTGCGACTCGCGCGCGGCTTGGTCCAAGGCCTTCCATTCGAGGCTGTTTTTATCGGGCTTGAACAATAGCCACGCCGCGCGCGGCAACCAACGCGGTGGCACACCGGGCGGCGTCTCGCGCCATTCGACGGGAACCACGCCTTGCTTGAGTTGTTCGACCAAGGCGGCCTGTTGTTCCGCGGCCAGGCGTTTGCGTTCGAGCCCGGCGAGCGCCGCCGTCAACTCGGCGGCCGGGGCGGGTTTGTAGCGGCCTTTACCGCGTCGGCGGAAATACATTGGCGCGCCATGCACGCACGACAGCAACGCGGCCAACTGCGCGGGCGATGGCGTTGCGCCGAAGTACTCGGCGCCTAACGCGGCCGCGTCGAATTCATCCTCGGGCGCGACTTCGTGCAAGAACGCGACATCGATATCGCGCGCGATGGCGTCGGCTTGCGCGAGCAAGTCTTCGGGCGACGGTTCGGCGAACTTGAACAACACATGGCTCGCCTTGACCTTGGACCGGCGCCCCGTGGGCAACTCGACTTGAAAGGCGGTGGGCTCGGGCGCGCCGAGGGTTTCCAATACCGTGCCGGCCTTGAAACCGCCGTCGTCCTCGAAAAAAAGATGCATGCAAATATCCGTGAGGCGTGCGACCCGTGCCGATTCACACGCCGCAAAACGCGAGTACGTCGTCCAAATACCGTTCGAAGTCGGACAAACCGTGGTCCGAGCCTTGCACGATGGTGTGCCGCGCGAGCGGGTATTTCGCCACCATCTCGCGCCAGTCGAGCACTTCGTCGCCCGTCGCGGCGATGAGGTAGTAGCGATCGGGCCGCGTGATCGCGGCTACTTCGATGGCGCGTAATTCGTCGATGTGCTGGGGCGTCAGCTCAAACGTTTGCGTCGGGTCGTGCCACGACGCATGCGTGCCGACGTAGGCGCTTAAGTCGCGCGCGGCGAACACGCCGGGGTTGATCAATACCGCGCGGCAGCCAATGCGCTCGGCCAACCAAGTCGCGTAATACCCGCCGAGCGAGGAGCCGATTAACGTGACGTCCTCGGGCGCGGCCTTCGCGCACCAGGCCTCTACGAGTTCGACCGCGGCGCGCGGCGACGCTGGCAAGGCCGGCGCGTGATAGCGCTCGGCCAAACCACGATGTGCCATTGCCTTGGCCAGCACTTGCGCCTTGAACGATTGCGGCGACGAACGAAAGCCGTGCAAATACACGACCCAAGGCGAGCGCGTCTTCATGCCAAACGACGACTCGCGCGTTGAACCGCGTCGCGCGCCGCTTCGTTGGCGCGCAGTTCATCGAGGATGCGTTCGTGCACGCCGCCGAAGCCACCGTTGCTCATCACGAGCACATGGTCGCCAGGGCGCGCGGCTTGCGCGACGGCGCGTGCGAGATCGTGAATATCGTGATGCGCGTGCGCGTTCGTGCCGAGCGGCGCGAGCACCTCGGCCAAGTCCCAACCGAGTTTGTCGCGCCCGTCGCGCGCGCCATACCCAAACACCACGTCGGCGTCGCGCAAGGCGTCGGGCAACCGCGCCTTCATCACGCCAAGCTTCATGGTGTTGGAGCGCGGTTCGAGCACCGCGAGAATGCGCGCGTGGCCGACCGCGCGACGCAGACCAGCGATCGTCGTCGCGATCGCGGTGGGGTGATGCGCGAAATCGTCGTACACGCGTACGTCGTTGGCGGTGCCGCGCAATTCCATGCGGCGCTTGACCGATTCAAATTGCGTCAACGCCTCGATCGCCTGCGCGGGCGCGACGCCAACATGACGTGCCGCCGCGATGGCGGCCAAGGCGTTCATCAAGTTGTGTTGGCCTTGCAAGGCGCCGTCGAGCACGGCGCGCGGCAAGAAGCCGTGCGCGTTCACGCCTTGCATGATTTCAACGCCGCCCTCCACCTCCAACGCATGCCAGCCCGACGCGTCGGTGCCGAAGCGCTCGATCGGGCTCCAACATCCGCGCGCCAGCACGCGGTCGAGCGCCTCTTCGGCGCCGTTGGCGATGACGCGGCCAATGCCTGGCACCGTGCGCACTAAATGATGGAACTGGGTTTCGATCGCGCCGATGTCGGGAAAGATATCGGCGTGGTCGTATTCGAGGTTGTTGAGCACCGCCGTTTTTGGTCGGTAATGCACGAACTTGCTGCGCTTATCGAAGAACGCGGTGTCGTATTCGTCGGCTTCGATGACGAAGAACTCCGACGCCTGGTCGCCATGCAAGCGCGCCGACAAGCCGAAGTTGCATGGCACGCCGCCAATCAAGAAGCCTGGCGAATATCCGGCGTGTTCGAGAATCCACGCGAGCATGGACGAGGTTGTCGTCTTGCCATGCGTGCCCGCGACGGCGAGCACCCAACGCGAATGCAAGATGTGTTCGGCCACCCATTGCGGTCCGCTCGTATACGGCAGGCCGCGATTCAAAATTTCTTCCATCAACGGGTTGCCGCGCGAGACAACGTTGCCGATCACGAATAAATCGGGCTTGAGATCGAGTTGCTCGGGCGACCATCCTTCCACGAGCTCGATGCCTTGCGCGGCAAGCTGCGTGCTCATCGGAGGATAGACATTGGCATCGCAGCCGGTTACGCGATGTCCGGCTTGTCGTGCGAGCACGGCCAGACCGCCCATGAACGTGCCGCAAATACCGAGGACGTGGATGTGCATCGGAAGAAGAAGCGGCCAAGGC
>DASTRU010000020.1:0-5488 GCA_035761045.1 Burkholderiaceae bacterium
GGCGAGTTTTTGAACGATCGACGCGTGGTTGAAATCCCTCGCTTGATATGGAAGCCCTTGCTGCACGGCGTGATTCTTCCGTTTCGCTCAAAACGATCCGCCGCGAAATACGCGAGCGTATGGACACCCGATGGATCGCCCTTAAAAACCTGGACCGCGAAGCAAGCGACGCTATTGCGCGGATGGTTGGGTGAAAACGGCTGGGACGTTGAAGTAGCGTGGGCGATGCGTTACGGCAGCCCAAGCGTGAGTAGCGTGCTAGACGACTTGCAAGCGCGCGGCGTGAATCGCGTGTTGGTCTTGCCGTTGTACCCGCAATACTCGGGCGCCACCACGGCCTCGGCATTCGACGCGGTGTTTGCTTGGGCCAGCCAAGCGCGCGATGTGCCCGAGCTGCGGTTCGTGAAGCACTATCACGATCACGACGCGTATATCGAGGCCTTGGCCGATCGCTTGCGCGCGCATTGGGATGTTCACGGCCGGCCCGATAAATTAGTCCTAAGTTTTCATGGCATGCCGCGTCGTACCTTGGATCGCGGCGATCCATATCACTGCGAATGCCGCAAGACCGCGCGCTTGCTTGCGCAACGCATGAACTTGCCGCCCGATCAGTGGATGGTGACCTTTCAATCGCGCTTTGGTCGCGCGGAATGGCTTAAGCCATACACCGCGCCGACGCTTGAAATGCTTGCGAAGCAAGGCGTCGAACGCGTCGATGTGATGTGTCCGGGATTCGTTGCCGATTGCTTGGAGACATTGGAAGAAATCGCAATGGAGGCGAAGGAAACCTTCCTAACCGCGGGTGGCAAAACCTTTCATTACGTCTCTTGCTTGAACGATCGTCCCTCGTGGATCGCCGCGCTGGGTGGTGTGTGCGAGGCCCACGGGCGAGAGTGGTTGGATCGTCGCGAGGACCGTCATCGCCGCGCGGCGGAGGCATCGGTCACGCGCGAGCAAGCCGCGAAGTTGAACGCACCCAATCTTGCGCCGACGACGTCGGCTTAGATGAGCGAATTACCGACGTTCGAACCGGTCTTGCGCGTCCAGCACGCGGCGCGCTTGAGTGGAAAGCCAACGGCGTGCTTGTGGGATGTCTTTGAGGTAAGCATCCCAAAATGCGAGCGTGAGGGCGGCGGTGGCTTGCTGAACATGAGGCTCGACACGTTCGGCTCCCGCGGGCCTGGGCTGCTCCACGCGCTCTTTGGAGCCGCCGAAGACACGATGATCGGCGCCGCTAAATACGACTAAATACTTTCCGCCGGCCGGCATCGCATAAAACGGGCGGGTTCGTTCCTGTGGCGCTACGCCAAGCCCCAACACTTCGCGGTCTTGCGTGCCCGTGATGCACATGAAGGGCATGGTGACGTCGCCGAATTGTGTTTCCGCATCCACGCGATTGCGCACCGTTGGGCTTAGGGCAATCGCCGCGCGTACGCGTGAATCGGCGACCTGCGGTCCGCGCACGCGGAATTTTTGGCCGGCGATCGCCTGTGTCGTCAAGGCACCAAACGAATGGCCACTCATGCCGATGCGGTTGAGATCGGCGTTCTTAAACTCAGGGCGAGCGTTCAATTCATCGATCACGAAGCGCACATCGAACGATCGATCAATCAATTGGTTCGAGGTGGCCGCCAGTCGCAAACTGCGCAACGCCTCGACCTGGTTCTCGACGGACTTCAAGACCGATTCGTCGCTGCCCAAATGCTGGATGTGAACCACGATGTAGCCGTTAGCCGCCCAGTGTTCGCCCCACCGCTCCCCGCCGTTTACTCCGCCGCCTAAACCGTGAGAAAACAAGATGACCGGGAAGCGCTCGTTGGCGTTGCGTGGCTGCGGTAGGCGCAACCGTACGGGCACGTCTCGGTTGCGGGATTCGTCGCGCCATATTTGGTCGACGACCACGACGGTGCGTGTTGCCGCCGCTCGTTTAGACGAGGATTTTTTTGGGGAATGCGCGTCGGACGCGGTTGGAAGAGCCCCAACGAGGCAAAGAAGGACGAGAAAACGGGCAATCCATGACATCCCGAGATCGTAGCCGAGCGGACGAAGCGGATTGGTTGTCAAGGCGTGAGCGATGTAAGCAAATCGTTGCGAAACCATCTTGAAATAGCGTGAATCGACCCCAGCTAGCGCGATTGCTCGTGTAAATCAATCTCTCAACCCATTGTTTCTACGAGGTTTATTAAATGGGGCAGCCTGAATTTGGCGGTGCCGTACCGCCTGCGCAACACGAACCCGCCATGCCCGACACCTATGTTGATCCGAGCCACGTTCACGAGCCGACCTTCAGCTCCGAACCCGCGATCGACGTAGCGAACGAATTGCGGCGGTTACAAGACGAACTCGATGCGGCCAACGCGAAGATCGCCGAGATGCACGATCAGTTCCTACGCGCCAAGGCCGAGGCCGAGAACGCGCGACGCCGCGCGCAAGAAGATATCGCGAAGGCGCACAAGTTCGGCATCGAGCGGTTCGCCGAGGCCTTGGTGCCCGTCATGGATTCCCTCGAAGCCGCGCGTGGAACCCAAGGCGCGACCGTGGACAGCATGCGCGAGGGCATGGAAATCACCTTGCGCCAACTCGTCTCGGCGTTCGAGAAAAACGGTCTGTCGGAAATCAACCCGCTCGGGCAACGATTCGACCCGCATCGGCATCAAGCGATCTCGATGGTCCCTGCCGACGCGGAGCCCAACACGGTGGTCGCGGTGATGCAAAAAGGTTATTTGATCGCCGATCGCGTCTTGCGGCCGGCCCTGGTGAGCGTGGCCGCGCCGCGCTAATTTTTTTGATAAAGAACGCAACGTGCACGCTGCCGATCGTGACGCATTCACCGCATTCGATATGCACGCGACCACGAGCGCCGATATCGATCGACAGCTCGCGACCGACGAGCTGACCTGCGTGTTTTTGTGGGGCGACGATTGCTACAACTGCGATATCGCCAAGGGGCAGATGTTGTTGCATGAGTCACGCGTTGCGTCGCTGCCCGTGCGGTGGTTGCACGCCAACGTGTATCGCGATGCCAAATTGCGCGATCGCTTCGCCTTGCACGGCGTGCCGGCGTTCTTCTTTTTTCGCGCGGGTAAACGTTTAGGGCGCATTACGGGCTGGCCCGGCATCGACGCGTTTTGCAAGGCTGTATTGGGGCTGACAAACCCGCCGGTGGCGACTTGAAAACTTGCAAGTCGCAACTACATCGCATTCATTGTTTTACTTATTGAAGACTTTAGGAGGAAGCCGTCATGGCGAAGATTATCGGTATCGACTTAGGCACGACGAACTCGTGCGTCGCCGTCATGGAAGGCGACCAGATCAAAGTGATTGAAAACAGCGAAGGCGCGCGCACGACGCCGTCGATCATCGCGTATATGGAAGACGGCGAAATCCTGGCGGGCGCGCCGGCCAAGCGGCAGGCGGTCACGAATCCGAAGAACACGCTGTTTGCCGTCAAGCGCTTGATCGGCCGCCGCTTCGAGGAAAAGGAAGTACAAAAAGACATCGGCCTCATGCCCTACAGCATCGTGAAGGCCGACAACGGCGATGCGTGGGTGGAAGTGCGCGGCAAGAAGCTCGCGCCGCCGCAAGTCAGCGCCGAAGTGCTGCGCAAGATGAAGAAGACCGCCGAGGATTATCTCGGCGAGGAAGTGACGGAAGCCGTCATCACCGTTCCCGCGTACTTCAACGACTCGCAGCGTCAAGCGACGAAGGACGCGGGCCGTATCGCCGGACTTGAAGTCAAGCGCATCATCAACGAGCCAACGGCGGCCGCGCTGGCGTTTGGCCTTGATAAAAAAGGCGAGAAGGGCGACCGCAAGATCGCGGTGTACGACTTAGGCGGCGGCACGTTCGATATCTCGATCATCGAGATCGCCGACGTCGATGGCGAAAAACAATTCGAAGTGCTTTCCACCAACGGCGACACGTTCTTGGGCGGCGAGGACTTCGATCAACGCATCATCGACTACATCATCGGCGAGTTTAAGAAGGAACAAGGCGTCGATCTTTCGAAGGACGTGCTCGCGTTGCAGCGTCTGAAGGAAGCGGCCGAGAAAGCCAAGATCGAGCTTAGCTCGTCGCAACAGACCGAAATCAATCTGCCGTACATCACGGCCGATCAATCCGGTCCTAAGCACTTGAACATGAAGCTCACGCGCGCGAAGTTGGAGTCGCTCGTCGATGAGTTGATCCAAAAAACGATTGATCCGTGCCGTACCGCGATCAAGGACGCGGGCGTGAGCGCGAGCGATATCGACGACGTGATTCTCGTCGGCGGCATGACGCGCATGCCGAAGGTTCAAGAAAAGGTGCGCGAGTTTTTCGGTAAGGACCCGCGCAAGGACGTGAACCCCGACGAAGCCGTGGCGGTGGGCGCCGCGATTCAAGGGCAGGTGTTGTCGGGCGATCGTAAAGACGTGCTGTTGCTTGATGTGACGCCGCTGTCGCTTGGGATTGAAACGCTGGGCGGCGTCATGACCAAGATGATCAAGAAGAACACCACGATTCCGACTAAGTTCTCGCAAACGTTCTCCACGGCCGACGACAATCAACCCGCGGTCACGATCAAGGTGTTCCAAGGCGAGCGCGAGATGGCGGTGGGTAATAAGCTGCTCGGCGAATTCAACCTTGAAGGCATTCCGCCGTCGCCGCGCGGCATGCCGCAAATCGAAGTCACGTTCGACATCGACGCGAACGGCATTCTTCACGTGAGTGCGAAGGACAAAGCCACGGGTAAGGAGAACAAGATCACGATCAAGGCCAACTCCGGCTTGAACGAGGACGAGATCCAACGCATGGTGCGCGACGCCGAGGCGAATGCCGAGGAAGACAAGCGCAAGCTCGAGGTGGTTAATGCCCGTAACTCCGCCGAGGCGATGGTGCACAGCGTGCGCCGCTCCCTAGGCGAGCACGGCGACAAACTCGAAGCCGGCGAGAAGGAAAAGATCGAAGCGGCGTTGAAGGACACGGAAGAGGCGCTGAAGTCCGACGATAAGGCGCTCATCGAGGCGAAGACGACGGCATTGATGCAGGCGTCGCAAAAACTCGGCGAGAAGCTTTACGCGGACATGCAGGCGCAGCAGGCGGCGGAAGCCACGAGCGGCGCGGGTTCATCGCACGCTAGCGCGTCGGCCTCGGCATCGACGTCCAAGTCCAAGGAAGACGACATCGTGGATGCCGACTTCAAGGAAGTTAAGCGCGACTAATTCCTAAATCTCGCTTCGCTGTCGCCGCGCTGGTGTCCGTATGGTGCATACGGCTTAGCGCGGCGTTTTTCGTTTTAGCAAATTGAATACTCATTATGGCCAAACGCGATTACTACGAGATTCTTGGTGTCTCCAAGAACGCTTCCGAAGACGACATCAAAAAGGCCTATCGCAAGCTTGCGATGAAGCATCACCCGGACCGCAATCCGGGCGATAAGACCGCCGAGGAAAAATTCAAGGAGGTCAAGGAAGCCTACGAGATGCTGTCCGACGACCAAAAGCGCGCG
>DASTRU010000021.1:0-4866 GCA_035761045.1 Burkholderiaceae bacterium
GCGCCGCACGGTCAAACCGGCTCGTTGACAAGATGTATTTGCTCGATACCAACGTCGTTTCCGAGTTGCGCAAGCCGCGCCCGCATGGAGCGGTAGTGGCGTGGTTGCAGTCGGTGGACGATTCAAAACTGTTTTTGTCGGCGGTGACGGTTGGGGAAATTCAAGCGGGCATTGAATTAACTCGTTCGCAAGATCCGACTAAAGCAGACGAGATCGAAGCGTGGTTGGAGCTCGTGGCCACGGCTTACAACGTCGTGCCGATGGACGCCGCCGCATTTAGAACGTGGGCTCGTCTTATGCATAAAAAGTCATCGACGTTGTATGAGGACGCGATGATTGCGGCGACGGCCCTTGTGCACGGATTCACTGTAGTGACACGCAACGTCGCTGATTTCAAACCGCTAAAAGTACAATTACTAAACCCGTTCAAATAAAAACCACATTGGCTTCCTCACACCCTATCCAAGCCGCCCTCATCGACTTAGACGGCACTCTCCTCGACACCGTTGACGACATCGCCGCCGCAGGCAATGCGATGCGTGCCGAGCAATGCCGTCCTCCGCTCTCGCGCGAAACGGCTGCGGCCTACGTCGGCCAAGGCGCGCGCAGTTTCGTAGCGCGGTGTTTAGCCGATTCGTTGGAAGGCTCGCGCGACGAGGCGCTAATCGACCGTTGGCTACCGCGCTTCTTGCATCACTACGCGTTGGAAAACGGCCGTTACGCCACGCTGTATCCGCACGTGCTCGAAGGCTTGCAAGCGCTGCGCGCGCAACGGCTCAAGCTCGCGTGCGTGACGAATAAGCCGCGTTCACTGACCGTCGCGCTGCTCGAACGATTCAAACTCGCGGCCTATTTCGATGCGGTGGTCGCGGGTGGCGATACCGAACGCAAGAAGCCCGATCCACAGCCCGTGATGCTCGCGTGCGAACGTTTAAACGTCTTACCGCGTCACGCCGCGATGGTGGGTGATTCCATCAACGACGCTCAAGCCGGCCGGGCGGCGGGCTGTGCGGTACTGCTCGTTCCCTATGGCTACAACGAGGGCCGGCCGGTGGAGGCGGCGCAAGCCGATGCTATAGTCACGACGCTTGCGCGCGCGGCCCAATGGATCGCGGACCGCAACGCTTCTTCCACGATCGCTACGAATCACCATCATCAATGAACGCTCGCTCATGCCCCGGTTTTCGCTACGCTCTCGCGCGGCGCGGTGGCTATGGGTGGCGTTGGCCTTCGGGCCGCTGAATCGCGATGGCCCTGGGCTCGGGGTCGCCATACGAGCCGTCTTATTCTCCACGTGCTGTTTGCCGCTCAATCATTCACGCATCGCGTGCGTAGCGCCTTGCCGCGCCATGCTTATCGGGGCCCAACATGACCGAGATTGAATTTCACGCCATCGCCGCTCAAGGCTTCAACCGCATTCCGCTGCTGCTCGAATGCTTTGCCGATTTGGATACGCCGTTGTCGCTGTATCTCAAGCTCGCGCATGACGTGGCGGGCGGCGGGCGCAATTCGTTTTTACTAGAGTCGGTGGTGGGCGGCGAGCGGTTTGGGCGCTATTCGTTCATCGGCTTACCGGCGCGCACGCTCGTGCGCGCGCGCGGCACGCATCTCGAAGTGGTGACCGACGGCCGCGTGGTTGAAACGCACGAGGGCGACCCGCTCGCCTTCATCGCCGAATACAAGCAGCGCTTCAAGGTCGCGACTCGGCCCGGGTTGCCTCGGTTTTGTGGCGGATTAGCGGGCTACTTTGGGTATGAATGCGTGCGCCATGTCGAGCCGCGCGTCGCGCGCTTCGCCGATCAGTTGCATCCACATGGCAAGCCCGATCCACTTAACGTGCCCGACATCTTGTTGCTGCTGACCGAAGAACTCGTGATCGTCGACAACGTGGCGGGCAAGACCTACATGCTCGTCTACGCCGATCCCGCGCAGCCCGAGGCGTATGCGAACGCGCGCGCGCGGCTTAAGCAATTGCATAGCTATTTGCGCAAGTCGGTCGATATTCCCTACAGCAAGCCGTCGATGCAGACCGACACCCAGCGCGACTTCGCGAAGGCCGACTTCATCCAAGCGGTGGAACGTGCCAAGGACTACATCGCCGCGGGCGACGTGATGCAAGTCGTCCTCGGCCAAGTGCTGCGCAAGCCGTTTCGCGACGCGCCCATCACGCTGTACCGCGCCTTGCGTTCGCTCAACCCGAGTCCCTATATGTTTTTCTACAACTTCGGCGACTTTCACGTGGTGGGCGCAAGCCCCGAGATTCTCGTGCGCGAGGAAAAAACGGCTGTCGGACCGAAGGGCGTGTTGCGGCCCATCGCGGGCACGCGCCCGCGCGGGAGTTCGGCCGAGCATGACGCGCAACTCGCGCGCGAACTGCTCGCCGATCCAAAGGAGCGGGCCGAGCACGTGATGCTGATCGACCTCGCGCGCAACGACATCGGCCGTATTTCGCAAACGGGCACGGTCAAGGTGACCGATACGATGGTCATCGAGAAGTACAGCCATGTGCAGCACATCGTGAGCAATGTCGAAGGATTGTTGCGCGAGGGTTTGAGCAATCTCGATGTGTTGCGCGCGACGTTTCCGGCCGGCACCTTGTCGGGCGCGCCAAAAGTGCGCGCGATGGAAATCATTGAAGAGTTGGAGCCGGTCAAGCGCGGCGTGTACGGAGGCGCGTGCGGCTACCTTAGTTTTGGTGGCGAGATGGATTTAGCCATCGCGATTCGCACCGGCGTGATCAAGGACGGCATGCTGCATGTTCAAGCCGGCGCGGGTGTGGTGGCCGACTCCGACCCAGAAGCCGAATGGCGCGAAACCGAGGCGAAGGCACGGGCCGTGCTTCGGGCGGCCGAGCAGGTCCAAGAAGGGCTGGACGAGCGCTTGTAACTAAGCGTTTAAATCGCCCGCATGACGACCTTGCGTTCATCTTCATAACGAGACGCTCATGGCCGACACACTTCTTCTCGCCCCATCGTTGACGCAGTCCGCCGAATGGCAAGCCTTGCGCGACCATCGCAAGGCGCTTGGCAATTTTTCCATGCGTCACGCGTTCGCGAATGAGCCCGATCGCTTCGCGCGCTATTCACGGCGCGTGCAAGACGGTGGGCTCGACATGCTGCTCGATTATTCAAAGCATCGGATCGACGCGCGCACCTTGCCCTTGCTGATCGCGCTGGCCAACGAACGCGGCTTGCCCGAGCGCATCGAACGCATGTTCGCGGGCGAGCGCATCAATGAAACCGAAGACCGCGCGGTGTTGCACGTGGCCTTGCGCGATCTTTCCAATCGACGTTACGAAGTCGACGGCGTGGATGTCGCGCCCGAGATCTCCGAGGTGCGCGAACGGTTTCTCGCATTCGCCGAACACGTGCGTGGCGGCGCGTGGCGCGGGCATACGGGCGAGTCGATCACCGATGTCGTCAACTTAGGCATTGGCGGATCGGACCTCGGCCCGCAAATGGTGGTCGAAGCGCTCAAGCCGTATCACGATGGGCCGCGCGTGCACTTTGTCTCCAACGTGGACGGCGCGCACTTAGGCGCGGTGCTGCGCGAGCTTGATCCGCAACGCACCTTGTTCGTCATCGCATCCAAAACCTTCACGACGATCGAGACGATGACCAACGCGCACACCGCGCGGCGTTGGTTGATCGACGCCTTGGGCGATGAAGCCGCGATCGCGCGTCATGCGGTCGCGGTGTCGACCAATGCGCAAGCGGTCGCGAGCTTTGGTATCGCGCCCGAAAACATGTTTGGGTTTTGGGATTGGGTAGGCGGGCGGTACTCGTTATGGTCGAGCGTGGGCGTGTCGATCGCGCTGGCGATTGGTCGCACGCGCTTTCTCGAATTGCTCGCGGGCGCGCATGCGATGGACACGCACTTTCGGTCCACGCCATGCGAACGCAATTTGCCCGTGATCCTCGGTTTGCTAGGCGTTTGGTACGTAAATTTTTGGGACGCGGCCAGCCACACCATCGCGCCGTATTACCAGCATCTTTCGCGGTTCGTCGCGCATATTCAGCAAGTGGACATGGAGTCCAACGGCAAGCGCGTCACGCTCGACGGCGCGAAGGTGGATTACGCCACCGGCCCCGTGATTTGGGGCGAGCCGGGCACCAACGGCCAGCACGCGTATTTTCAATTGCTGCATCAAGGGCCCGCGTTGATCCCAGTGGACTTCCTGGTCGCGGCCGAATCGCCGTATCCGTACGACGAGCATCACCGCATCCTCGTCGCGAATTGCTTCGCGCAATCGTCGGCCTTGCTTCACGGCAAAACCGCCGATGAAGCGCGCGCCGACATGCTCGCCGCGGGCATGAGCGAAGACGAGGCCGATCGCTTGGCCTTGCATCGCGAGTTTCCGGGCAATCGGCCCAGCAGTACCTTGCTCGTGCATCGGTTCGACCCGCGCACCATCGGCGCGCTCACCGCTTTGTACGAGCACAAGGTGTTCGTGCAAGGCGTGGTGTGGGGCGTGAACTCGTTTGATCAATGGGGCGTGGAATTGGGTAAGAAAATCGCCACGCGCCTAGGTCACGCGCTCGATGGCGACACATCGGGCGAAGACGCTTCGACCGCTGGCTTGATTCGCACCCTGCGCGCGATGCGCGGCGACGATGCCGCGACGAGCGACGCGCAAGTCGGCGGATAAGGACGCGAGGGCGCGCATGAACACGTCTTTGGTTCTCGTCGCCGACATTGGCGGCACGCATGCGCGCTTTGCGTTGGCCAACGAGCGCGGCGCTTTAAGCGACATCGCGGTGTTGACCTGCGAAGCGCATACGGGCTTCGAAGACGTAATGCGCACGTATCTCGCGCGATGCGACGCGAAGGTCCGCCATGCATCGATCGCGATCGCCAATCCAATCG
>DASTRU010000022.1:0-19399 GCA_035761045.1 Burkholderiaceae bacterium
TGCCGACGTTGCGATTTCATCTCGATCAGACCGGGCAGCGCGGTCTCGCGATTTCTAATTTGATCGACAAAGCGGTTGCGTCGCGGGCGAAGGACGCTTAAGGACACGGCGTGCGACCCCTGCATGCGGGTGGCCGCATGCAATCGATATGAAGGGGCGCGATTTAATTTCCGGGGTGTTACTGCTCGACAAGCCAGAGGGGTGGACGTCGAATCAAGCGCTTGGTCGCGTCAAACGTTTGTTGAACGCGAGCAAGGCGGGGCATACCGGAACGCTTGACCCATTCGCGACGGGTTTATTGCCGATTTGCCTAGGCGAGGCGACTAAGTTTTCGGCCGATTTATTGGAGGCCGATAAAACGTACGTCGCGACCGCCCGCCTAGGCGAGCGAACTTCGACGGGTGATGTCGAAGGCGAAGTTATTGAAACGCGCGCCGTGCACGTTTCGCGTGAACGACTTGACGCGGTCGTGTCACGTTTTCGTGGTGCCATCACGCAAGTGCCGCCAATGTATTCGGCATTGAAGCGTGACGGAACGCCGCTTTACGAATTGGCGCGACGAGGTGTGGAAGTCGAACGCGAGGCACGCAACGTCACGATTCACGCGCTTGACGTGCTCGCTTTTGATAACCAAACCCTGGTGTTTCGCGTGACATGCAGTAAAGGCACGTATGTGCGCGTGCTCGCGCAAGATATTGGCGAGGCGCTTGGGTGTGGCGCGCATTTGACGGCGTTGCGGCGCGAGCGTGTCGAGACGCTCGACCTTGCCCAAACGATTGACGTCGTCGCGTTTGAAGCGATGACGTTGAACGAACGGCACGCGGCCTTGATGCCGTTGGACGCATTGCTCAACACCGTGCCGCGCGTTGATCTTGACGCGCATTTGGCTGCCCGCTTCGCGCAAGGGCAGCGTTTACGAATCGATGCGCTCACGGTTGGTCGTGTGCGTGTTTATGAAGGACCCCGGCTGCTGGGGACGGCTCTGCTCGACGCGGGCGGACGATTGCAGCCGCAACGTTTGATTTCGAGAGAACCGATATGACCCAACGCAAACTTCGCAACATCGCCATCATCGCGCACGTCGACCATGGCAAAACCACGCTGGTGGACCAGTTGCTCCGCCAATCCGGCACGTTCCGCGAGAACGAAAAAATCGCCGAACGCGTGATGGACAGCAACGACCTCGAACGCGAACGTGGCATCACGATTTTGGCCAAGAACTGCGCGGTCACGTGGAATGGCTTTCACATCAACATCGTCGATACCCCGGGCCACGCCGACTTTGGCGGTGAGGTCGAGCGTGTGTTGTCGATGGTGGACGGCGTGCTGCTGTTGGTGGACGCCGTTGAAGGTCCGATGCCGCAAACGCGCTTCGTCACCAAGAAGGCGCTTGCGCTTGGCCTTAAGCCCATCGTGGTGGTGAATAAGGTCGATCGCCCAGGCGCGCGGCCCGATTACGTCATCAATGCGACGTTCGATCTTTTCGACAAACTGGGCGCGACCGAAGAGCAGCTCGATTTCCCCATTGTTTACGCCTCGGGCCTTAATGGTTTCGCGTCCTTGGATCCCGCCGTTGCCGAATGGGATGACAAGGGCGATATGACGCCGTTGTTTGAAACCATCGTCGGCCATGTGCCCGTACGTAACGACGACGCGGAAGGCCCGCTGCAACTGCAAATCTGCTCGCTCGACTACAACAGCTACGTCGGCAAGATCGGCATCGGACGTATCGCGCGTGGCCGTATTCGCGCGGGCATGGCGGTCACGGTGCAAAACGGTCCCGAAGGGTCGCCGTTTAACGCGCGTATCAACCAAGTGCTTAAGTTTCGCGGGCTTGAACGTGAAATGGCCGAAGTCGCGGAAGCTGGCGACATCGTGTTGATTAACGGCATTGAAGACTTAGTCATCGGCAGCACGGTATGCGCGCCGGATAAGGTCGAGGCATTGCCGATGTTGAAGGTGGATGAGCCAACGTTGACGATGAACTTTCAAGTCAACACCTCGCCGCTCGCGGGCCGCGAAGGTAAGTTCGTGACGAGCCGACAAATTCGCGAACGTCTTGAGCGCGAGCTTAAAAGCAACGTTGCGCTGAAGGTCGAATTCACGAGCGACTCCGATACGTTTTTGGTCAGCGGTCGCGGCGAATTGCATCTGACGATTCTCGTCGAGAACATGCGCCGTGAAGGATACGAACTGGCCGTAAGCAAGCCGCGCGTTGTGATCAAGGAAATCGACGGCGTGAAGCACGAACCGTTTGAATTGTTGACGCTCGATGTCGAGGAACAGCACCAAGGTGCGGTGATGGAAGAGCTCGGCTATCGCAAGGGCGATTTACAAGACATGCAGCCCGACGGACGCGGACGCGTGCGGCTGGAATACCGTATGGCCGCGCGTGGCCTCATCGGCTTCCATTCGGAGTTCATGACGCTTACGCGCGGCACTGGACTAATGAGCCATATCTTCGACGAATACGCACCCATGAAAGAAGGCGCGATTGGCGCGCGTCGCAACGGTGTGTTGATCAGCCAGGACGACGGCAACGCGGTGGCCTACGCGCTGTGGTATTTGCAAGAGCGTGGCCGTATGTTTGTAAGCCCCGGCGAACCCTTGTACGAAGGCATGATCATTGGCATTCATTCGCGCGATAACGACTTAGTCGTTAATCCCATCAAAGAGAAGAAGCTGACCAACGTGCGCGCGTCTGGCACCGATGAAGCGATTCGTCTTACGCCGCCGATTCAACTCACGCTCGAATACGCGGTCGAGTTCATCGACGACGACGAGCTCGTCGAAGTCACGCCAAAAAGCATTCGTTTGCGCAAGCGCTTCTTGAAAGAGCACGAGCGCAAGCGCGCTAGCCGCGAGACGGAGGCCGCTTGACGCGTGCTCGCGCGTCGCTCGCGATGGTGGTTGTCACGTTTTTGTGGAGCATCGCGGGCGTGGTGGCACGGCAGCTCGAATCAGCGCACGGATTTGAGCTGACGTTTTGGCGAAGCAGTTTTAACGCGATGTTTTTAGCCTTTTCGCTCGGGCTTGTGGCGCGGCGCCCGCTCAGGCGGGAGATCGTGCAAGGCGGACAAATGCTGTGGGTGTCGGGTGCGATGTGGGCCGTGATGTACACCTGTTTCATGGTCGCTCTCACGCTCACCACCGTCGCGAACGTGTTGATCACGATGAGCATCGCGCCGTTGTTGACGGCGTTGCTTGCTCGCATGGTCTTCGGTCAACACATACGCACGACGACGTGGTGCGCGATCGCCGCGGCTGGCGTGGGTATCGGTTGGATGTTCGTTCATGACGTAGCAAACGATGCACGTCATCTCCTAGGCACCGCGGTCGCGTCGGGCGTTCCACTCGCGGCGGCGGTGAATTGGTTGGTGATTCAACATGCGGCGCGGTCGCATCAAAGGCAACGTCCCGATCTTTTGCCCGCCATTTTTCTAGGCGCGGTGCTATCCGCGCTGGTGACGTTGCCGCTTGCGTGGCCATTGCAAGCCAGCGCCTCGGACTTAGGTTGGCTTAGTCTGCTTGGCGTCGTGCAACTCGCGATTCCCTGCATGCTCGTTGTACGCGTGGCGCATGTACTGCCGGCGCACGAGGTCGCGTTGCTCGCCCTGTTGGAAGTAGTGTTTGGCGTGGCCTGGGCGTGGTGGGGCGCGAACGAGACACCATCGCACGCTGTATTAACCGGCGGCGCCATCGTGATGACCGCGTTAGTGATTAATAGTTGGGCCGAGCGCCGCGCGGTCTTAACTGCCGTATCGCGATGAAAACGACATTCGCGCAAAGCCATCGGTTATGCGTCGCGCCGATGATGGAATGGACGGATCGCCATTGCCGATTCTTTCATCGGTTATTGTCGCCGCACGCGCGTTTGTATACCGAGATGGTCACGACCGGCGCCTTGATTCATGGCGACGTGGATCGCCACCTGCGCTTTCACGAGACCGAACATCCGGTGGCGCTTCAATTAGGCGGCAGCGAACCGGCGGATCTTGCGCTTTGCGCGAAACGTGCCGCGCAGTACGGCTACGACGAGATTAATCTCAATTGCGGCTGCCCAAGCGAACGTGTGCAGCGCGGCGCGTTTGGCGCGTGCCTGATGGCCGAGCCCTTGTTAGTCCGCGATTGCGTGCAAGCCATGGCGGACGCGGTCGACATTCCCGTCACGGTCAAACACCGCATCGGCATCGATAAAACCGAAAGCTACGAATTCGTACGCGACTTCGTCGGCACCGTCGCGCAAGGTGGCGCGCAAACCTTCATCGTGCATGCGCGCAACGCGTGGCTCAAAGGCCTAAGCCCAAAGGAAAATCGCGAAGTACCGCCATTACGTTATGAATTCGCGCGTCAACTCAAACGTGACTTCCCGGCATTGACGATCGTCGTCAATGGCGGTCTTACGCAAACTCACGAGATTGGCGAACAGCTTCAATCGGTCGACGGCGTAATGATTGGGCGCGAGGCCTATCACCACCCCTACATGCTGGCGATTTGGGAGGCGGAGTTTTTCGGCGCCGACGCATTGCCTTCACGTGCCAACGTAGTGGAAAAGATGGCGCGATACATCGAGAACGAGCAAGCCAAGCACGGTACGCATCTGCGTTCCGTCGTGCGTCATATGCTGGGCTTGTATAACGGACTGCCTGGAGCTCGTCGATTTCGTCAGATTTTGAGCGACGCGCGCCTCTTGCGTGATGCGAATTTCAATTTACTTCTTCGCGCCTTGGATGAAATCGAAAGACGCGTAGAGTGCCCAAACGTTGACGGGTGAGCAAAAACGCCTCGAACGCGCGGCGAGTTAACAAAGTCTGTAACCGCGACGGAACCAAAGCTCAAGAAATGTCACTGATGGCATGGCAATTTTTCTATCCATTTTGATTACATGAATCCCATTTCTTCAGGCAGCGGCCCCCGCATCGTTCAGGCGTTCTCCCAAGAGCCCGCTTCCGCGACGCGCACCTCATCGCAAACGTCCGTCAAGGTCGACGCCCATGCGCCGTCATGCGCGCCGATCCAGAAAATGAACCTTGGCGATTTGAGCCAAATCGCGAAGTGGTTAGACCCGAAGTCGCTAACGGCGCTCGCGCAGACGTGCAAGGGCTTGAACCTCAATGTCCGCCAACGCGCACTAACGATCAGGGTGGTGGACCCGTCTAAAGCCGTCCACTTGTTTAGCCCCCTGCATGGACCGGGCGCCGACAACGACAGAAACGTCGTTCGGCTTTAAGAAGAAGTCTAAGAACAACCGGGCGATTCGATCGCAACGACGAATCGCCCTAAATAATCAACGCCCGAAACTAAAGCCGCGACTGCCTTGCGTGGTGGAACTTATTGGTGCGCTATTGCGGCTCGCGTCAAGTTGTGATTGAAATTCCGCCTGGCGCCGTTGCGCCTCCTCGGCACCTTTGTTGGTGATCACAACGACTCCGCCACCTCTAGATTCCCGTTGAGAACTCGATCGCAAGCTTTTGGCTTGGCTGATCATGGTGCGTGAGCGCTCTTGAGCCTCGCGGCTGTCTTGCTCGGTGGGGTCCAAAGCCGGGCGATCCACATCGCGTCCCCCACGACAGGCTCGATCGGTGTATTCGACCTGGCCGTTGCTCTCGCAACGAAACGCTTGTGCAAAGACTGGGAGCGCGAGCGCGCTTGCTACGGTGAAGATAAGAGCGTGAAAGCTTAATCGCATGACGGACCTCGACGAACGTGATGTGCACGACTAGTCTAGGCTCGCAAGAACGCGCGAAGCATGAAGTCTTGGTCATGACCTCGCGCATCAAGCGCATGATCCGCCTACACGAGCTTGCCGGGATTCATGATGCCGAGCGGATCGAGCGCATGCTTGATCGTGCGCATTAATCGTATCGCCACCGGCGACTTATAACGCTCATTTTCTTGCCGCTTGAGTTGGCCGATACCGTGTTCCGCGGAGATCGATCCGCCAAAGGCGGCGACTTGGTCGTGCACGAGTTCGTAGATACCAGGTTGTTGCGCGAGGAACTCGGCTTCCGGCTGCCCGGGTGGAGGGCTGACGTTGTAGTGCAAATTGCCGTCGCCTAAATGACCAAAGTTCACAAGCTGCACGCCAGGATAACGTTGCTCGATAAGCGCGCCGGTACGTGCGCAAAACTCCGCGATGCGCGAGATGGGCACGGAAATATCGTGTTTGATGTTCTTGCCTTCATGCGCCTGCGCTTCGGAAATGTTCTCGCGCAGTGCCCATAACGCCTGGCTCTGAGCAACGCTTTGCGCGACGACCGCATCCACGACGAGATTCGCTTCGAACGCACGTTCCATGAGTGATTCGAATAGGGCGGTGGCATGCGCCTCGTCCTCGTGGTCGCTAATTTCGAGCAAGACATAGACCGGGTGCGCATCGGCGAAGGGGCTTTTGTGCGCCGGGAAATGTTTTTCAACCAGGCGCAGACATACATCGGTCAACATCTCGAAGCCGGTGAGCGTGGGGCCGCAGTGCGCTTGCGCGAGTTCGAGCAAGGCAACCGCATCGGCGATTGAACGCAGCGCCGCCAAGGCCGTGGCACGCGCTTTTGGCATCGGGTAAAGCTTCATGCACGCGGCGGTGATCACGCCAAGTGTGCCTTCGGCTCCGATGTACAAGTCGCGCAAGTCGTAGCCCGTATTGTCCTTGCGCAAACCGACTAAACCGTTCCACACCTCGCCTTGTGGCGTGACGACTTCGAGTCCGAGACAGAGCTCGCGCGTATTGCCGTAACGCAAAACCTGAATACCTCCCGCGTTGGTGCTGAGGTTGCCGCCGATCGTGCAACTGCCTTCGGCCGCGAGCGAAAGGGGAAACAGGCGACCAGCGTCGCGCGCAGCTTGCTGCAAGGTCTGCAAAACACATCCGGCCTCGACCGTGACGGTGTTGTTGGCCGTGTCGATCGCGCGAATGCGGTTCATGCGCGCAAGGCTTAACACGATCGCGCGTCCACTCGCGTCCGGCGTTGCGCCGCCGACGAGGCCCGTATTGCCGCCTTGCGTGACGATGGGCGTTTGCGTTTGCGCGCATAACCGCACGACGGCCGCGACTTCTTCCGTCGAGCCAGGGCGCACCACGGCCAAGGCGCGACCGGTGAAGCGACGACGCCAATCGGTCAAATACCCCGCTTGATCGGCTTCGTGCGACAGAACATTGGAAGCACCGACTAAAGCGCAAAGCTGGTCGATCATGGTGTGCGTAGGGTTAGTCGTTAATGGAGGAACGCTGCTTCTTCGAGGCGCGGGCCGCGCGCTTGTAAGGGCGCACGTAACTCACCGCGCTGACGAAAAACGCTAAACCCAACGCAGTTTCGATGCCACTCGCCAAACGTCCCGCGTGGGTCGGGTCGGTTAAGGCTCCCACCAACGAAAACGCGATGTACACCAGCACGAGTAACGCCGCCCATTGGTAGGTGTATAGCCTTCGCTTGAAAATTCCCACCAGCGCGCATGCGAGTGGTAATCCCTTGAGCACCAATGCCGATCCTTGAGGCCGTAGCGGCGCGATGAACGCTTCGCGCGCCGTCATGAATAGAAGTAGCGCGACCAGACTCACGCACGCGGCCCAATACCAATAACGCTGAAAGAGCGGATCGCGATTCATGGGCGAGCCAACCGTATGGCGATTTGCGCAAGTCGCCGACCTTGCGCGACGGCAAGCCGTGTTTCCTCGTCGGTGATGGCCCGCGTGCCGTCGGCCCCGGCGTGATGCGAAACCCCGTAAGGCGTGCCGCCCGACGCGGTGGTCATCAATTCAGGCTCGGAATACGGCAGGCCGACGATCACCATCCCATGGTGCAACAACGGCGCCATCATCGACCACAACGTGGTTTCTTGTCCGCCATGCAACGAGCCGGTGCTTGTGAATACGCACGCGGGCTTGCCAGCCAAGGTTCCGGCCAACCATTGCGACGATGTCCCGTCGAGAAAATATTTAAGCGGCGCGGCCATGTTGCCAAAGCGCGTGGGGCTACCAAGCGCGAGACCCGCGCATTCGGCTAAATCGGCGGCTTCAACGTACGGCGGGCCTTCGGTTGGAATATCGGGCTCGGTTGCCTCGCACACCGTACTTACTGGCGGCACCGTGCGCAGGCGTGACTCGCAGCCGGGGGTGGCGTCTATGCCATGAGCGATGGCTTCGGCCAAACGCTTGGTCGCGCCATGACGCGAGTAGTAAAGCACAAGAATTTGCAACGTCACGAGCAAGCACCCGATAAGCGAGAGGGCTCGGTATTATAGGTTTGGTCCCTCGACGTTTTTAACCGTATGCCTACTCGTTCGTCCGCCTCATCGAACTGGCGCGCCGCGCTGCGCTTTTTCTTTACACGTTTGCGTGAACAACATCTTGCCGAGGTTGCTGGCAGCTTGACCTTCACCACCGTGCTCGCCTTGGTGCCGTTGCTGACCGTGGCGCTTGCGGTATTCACCGCGTTTCCGTTGTTCGGCACCTTCCGCGTTAATTTGCAGCAGTACTTTCTTGAAAGTTTGATGCCCGCGACGATCTCCAACGGGGTCATGAAGTCGCTCAACGTATTTTCAAGTAAGGCGGCGCGTATCTCGGCGGTGGGTGGTTTGATGTTGTTCGTTACGTCGATTGCCTTGTTACTAACGATCGACAATGCGTTCAACCGTATTTGGCGCTCCAACCGTCGGCGGCCGTTTGCGCAGAAGCTGGTGCTGTATTGGGCGGCGATTTCCGTCGGGCCTTTGCTCATAGGCGCGTCGATCACCTTGACGACGTTGATCGCCAGCAAGGCCGGCGCGCTCGGGTTTTTAAAGTCGGCCGTATTCTCGATGGCGCCATTCACCGTCAGCGTCCTAGGTTTTACCCTGCTGTATGTCACGGTGCCGAGTCGACCAGTGCGGTTCGCGCATGCGTTCACGGGCGCGGTTGTCGCGGCGGTGTTGTTTGAGGTCGCCAAGCGCGCCTTCGCGTTGTTCATCGTCAAGGTGCCAACCTACACCGTGGTATACGGCGCGTTTGCCTCCGTGCCGATCTTTTTGTTGTGGGTGTATTTGAGCTGGCTCATCACGCTCTTCGGCGCATCGATTGCCGCCGCCATTCCAGTGTTGCGATACGAACGTTGGCGACACGAACCCGCCGGTGGCGACGCGTTCGTCGACGCGCTGGCCTTGCTCACCGCGCTGGCCGACGCGCGTCGGCGTACCCGCGTCCCCGGTTTGTCGTTGCGCGACATTCATCGACGCACCGGACTTGGCATGAACGAAACGGAAGCCATGCTTGAAAAGTTAATGCGCGCGGGCTGGGCCGCGCCGTTAGCCAGCAGTGTTTCGTCGCGGTTCAAGCGGCGACACGATGGCACGGAGCGTTGGTCGCTGATTACCGATCCGTCGTCGATCGGGCTCGCCGAGGTGTTCCGTTTATTCGTGCTCGACGCCACCTTGCGCGACGACATCCCCGACGAGTTATTGCGCGTGAACGAGGCGATTGGCTACGCGCTCGACGAGACGCTTGAGGATCATCTCGCCGAACGCGAGGTGACGGCTATCGAGGAGTGATCTTCCAGATTTGATCGCCGCCGTTGCGGCCGTCGGTCGTGAGGTACAAATTGCTGTCCGGACCTAATGTCGCGCTGCGAATGCGCACGCTCGATTCCAAGCTCGGCAGCGTGGCCGTGCCGCTCACGCCGCCGGTAGAGTCGAGCGTTAGGATTTGCACGCGGGTGCCAGCCATATACGTGACGGCCAGCGCGCCGTCCCAGTCCTTCCACGCCGATCCCTTTAAAAATGCATTGCCGCCCATGCCTTGCGAGCGGCCCTGGTTATTCCAAATTGGTCGCATCGCATTGGGGAATTTTGCGAGGTCTGTCATCGGCGTGGGCGAGCCATCGGCTTGATTCGATGTGTAGCCGCAATACGAGCCGTCCGCGCAACCGGGGTCCCAACCGGCGTTGCCACCGGGACTCAAGGGCGTGACTTCATCGCTATGCCCAGGTCCGTGCTCGGAGGTGTAGGCCTGACCCGTACTTGGCCGAAACGCAATACCTTGTGGATTACGAAAGCCGTAGGCGTAAATGCGCGCGTCATAACCCGCTGGCGCGTTATTACCGGGCGCTGCCCGCCCGTCTCGATCCACGCGCAAAACCTTGCCGCCTAATTGCGTTTTGCTTTGCGGCACGTTGGCGTTGTGCGTGTCCCCCGTGGTCACGTAGAGATAGCCATCGGGGCCGAATCGCAAGCGCCCGCCGTTGTGCGCACCGGTACCCGTGAGTTGGCCAGGTGGTGGCGGATCGACTTTGTAAGTGATGCCGGTAACGATGTCGGTTCGATTGCTTACCGTGGTGTAGCCGTTGTCGACGGTCAATCGAACGACACGATTGTTTTTTCCTCCGGCGGTTGAGGCCATGTACACATACAGGGTCCGATTGTTTGCGAAGTCAGGATCTACCGCGACGCCGCAAAAACCGGCTTGGTTTTCGGCTAGAAAATCGCTGGCGACGACGGCTGCGCCGCTACCGCCAAATAAGCGTTGCACCGTTCCGTTGGGTCGGCGTACCGACAACCCTTTACCGCGCTCGGTAAAAAACATCGCGCCGTCCGGCGCGAAGGCGATATCCCACGGGTTCCTAAGGTCGCTAAGCACCACGCTGCGCGATACCGAAGGCAAGCCGCTCGCGGGGGCTGGAGCCGGCGCGGCGCTGGATGGCGGTGTGCTTGTCGTGCCGCCGCCGTCGCCTCCGCCGCCACAGGCGGTGGTCATGTAAGTACCCGCCGCCAGAGCCAAACATATGCGAATTCGCGAGCGGTGCATTGATATCTCCTTAATTACTTACTAGCAGGTAGCACTTGCCCCATGCGTTGAAGAACCGGCGCACGTTCGTCCGTTACTAAGACACTTTCGTCTTTTGTTCACGCGGCCATGCCGATCACACGCACCGCTTCCATGTCATCCCTTGGCTCTTCGTCGATCAGCCAAGAACTCGATCTTCACGATGCCGCGCGGCTTCAAGGCGAACGAACGGCGGCGCTTCGTACCTTGCAGCCGTTGGAGGATCGATTCCGCGACATACACAAGGCGATTCATCGCAAGCCGGCGTTGGAACGTGAAATTCAAGCGTTAAACATTTCGGCTGGACGATTAACCCGGGAAATGGAGCAATTTCTACACCCGATTCAGCAGCTCGAAGAGCGTGTGGCCGACACGGACGAGCTTATTCAAAAAGCACGCGTCAACTTACAGCGTACGATTGAAAGCGCCCAGCGCGAGAAACAACAAGCCGATTTGGAATTGAAAAGCGCGGATGAAAGCGTCAAGGCCGCGCGCGCGGATGAAAACAAGCTTGAGGCCGAATTAGAGCTCGTCAAACTCAAGCTTAGGGGCGTGAGTAACGACAGCGCGCCTATTAAGAACGAACTCGACGAAATCGATGCGCGCATTAACGCCAACGAAACGAAACTGACGGCCTGCGACAACGTTTTGACTTCATTAGGCGCGGTTAAAAGCCAACTCGCGCAAGTTCCCGATTGGTTGCGCTCGTTACCACGCACGTTGGCCAAGGACGCGAATTTGTCGGCGGCGATGACTAAGCGATTCGACCAGGCTGTTAAGCAAACCGACTTTCATCTGCAGTCCACCGCCGCCACGATCGATCGTTTACGGTGCTCAATGTTGAAGGATGGCACGACGTTGGGTCGCGATTTCGATCGTTATTGCGACGATCTGCAAAAGGCGTTGAAGGCCAAGGTCGAGGAACTTCATGCGTATGCGGCGAAAACCAATCGTTCGTCGTCTCATTTAATGATGTTCGTCGCTGGCGCCATCGCCGTGGCGGCGGCCGCGCATCTCGCTGCTCGCGCCTATCAACAGCGCGAGGACCTGTCGCTAAAGCGCGTGCTCGCGGACTGGAATTCGGTCGCGAACGCATCGATCGCCGGCATTAGCAATTCGAACGAACCCGTCACGCTAGTGCTTACCAATGTGGCGCGACGCATCGAAGAGTGGGTCAAGGAAACCATCGCTAATTTGTCGGCGCTTAACACCACCGCTGAACGTCAACAGTACGCCGCGCCGATGGCGAATCAATCAGCGCAAAACATGATGAAGTTTGCTAAGGAGCAGATCTATCGTTGGAATATTCAAGAGTCACCGGTCGGTTTTAGACATTTCAATAGATTGATGACGCACTCGGCCGCTGCGCTTAACTACTCGGGCGAGGCGCTTAAACGGGAGGGGCAACACGAGCCGATCCGCCAAGTCGCCACCGGGGTAAGAACCGTGATGACATTGTTTGCCGTCATTGGCGCGATTGGCATGGCGTTCAATGGCTACGCACGAGCGACGAATGGCATCGAAAACATCAATCGTCTTCGCGACGGACTGAAAGAGCGTTTGCGAACACGAGCAAGAGAATTCGTGGACTCGCCAGAGATCGCGGAATTTCGCTCCGCATTAAAAGGCAGGGCGGTTCTTGCGGATACCAGCGCGGAAATAGGCACATTCGTTAGCGGCATGACGATTCAAAAAGAGAAGAAGGACGCCGACGTGCAACAGCGCGTGCACGTCCATATGGAAGCACTTGAACAACGACTCGCCAACACGAGGACGGAATTAATGTCCAAGCGCGACGAGTTGAGCGTGAGCCGCGTGGCACCGGCATCCAGGCTCGACGCGTATGAGTTGGACCAACAAAAGTGGATGGATGAGCAGTCGCAGCTTCAACTTAAAAAGCAAGCTGCGCTCAATGCGCTCGACGTCGCGGAAAATCGATTGAAGAAGGCCGAGATCAATCTTGATAAGAAGCGGCAGTCGCTAGCCGAACACACGAATAAACTTAACCAAGCGCCGTTGATCGTTCGGTATCAACAGCAAATCGCGGAACTCAAGGCGCAACTCCAACAACGGAACCATGCATGGAACGAGGTTCACGAACGACACGGCGAGCAGCTTTTGGCGATTACACAGCAATTGGATGACTTAAGTCAGGAGCGAGAGCAGCTCATCGAGACAATCGCGAAAAGCACTTTGTCGGAAGACGAATATCGCGACATCGATCGCATCCACGAAACGAGGGTGGCGCCGTTTATTGCTCCTCGCGCACTCGAGCTCGCGATGAGTCGCCACATAAGCTTGCGTGACGAGGAGCTAATTAATCGCATCACGAAAGGAAGCTTCACCAACGCTTTTGGCGACACCGTGGGTTCGGCCAGCGCCACCGCGTCGTCGTATTACTCGATCTATCACCTAATGGCGGCCATTATCGAAGCGAGCGAACTCGTCGAGAGATCGCCTAAGTCGCGAGATCGAGGAGTTATCGTTGAGCATCGGCGCCCCGTCGGATCGTCGACCGTCGACGGCCGAGACGTTCAAGCCGACATCACGCATTCCAAATTCGATTTCGACACGATCGCGAACAGGAAATTAATTACGCACATCTACCCAGTTCACCACGCGTGAAAAATAGCCACGCTACTATCGGGGTGTCGTCATCACTTGCCTTGAGTATCCGTGGTGTCAAAGACCGATCTTTATCCGCCGATCAAACCGTACGAAACGGGCGTGCTCCAAGTGTCGCCACTGCACGCCTTGTATTGGGAGCAATCGGGCAATCCAGGAGGATTGCCGGTCCTTTTTCTTCACGGTGGTCCGGGGGGTGGTTGCTCGTCACGACATCGGCAATTTTTCGATCCAGCGTTTTATCGGATCGTGTTGTTCGATCAACGTGGAGCCGGGCGATCAACACCCTTAGGCGAGATTCGCGAGAACACCACGCAGCACTTGGTCGCCGATATCGAAGCGCTGCGCGAGCGGTTGGGTATTAGCCGTTGGCTGGTGTTTGGCGGCAGCTGGGGCAGCACGCTCGCGTTGGCGTACGGGCAAGCGCATCCCGAGCGTTGCCTGGGTTTTGTGTTGCGCGGAATTTTTTTGGCGCGCCGGTCGGAAACCGATTGGTTTATCAACGGTATTCGCTACATATTTCCCGAGGCATGGCGACGGTTCGCAAGCATGGTGCCCGAGCGCGAGCGCGGTGATTTGCTCGAAGCCTACGCCAAGCGTTTATTCGACGACGACCCGAAGGTGCATTTGCCCTACGCGCGCGCTTGGGGACATTACGAAGGCACTTGCTCGAACTTGTTGCCGCGAGTCGCCGCGACGACGGCGGCGCACATGGAGAGCGATGCGGTTGCGTTAGGCCTCGCGCGACTTGAGTGTCATTACATGCGCCATGGCGCATTCATGCCCGATGGTGCGTTGCTCGAACATCTACCTAACATCGCGCATCTGCCGTGCACCATCGTGCAGGGGCGCTATGACATCGTGTGTCCGATCGTCAGTGCCGATGATCTTCAACGACGGTGGGCGAGTAGCGAATACATCGTCGTGCCCGACGCGGGGCATTCGGCCTGGGAGCCTGGCATCACGCTTGAACTTGTTAGCGCGTGCGAGCGCATGAAACGCCGGCTTGTCGCGTATAGCGCGTAATGCTTAACTTCGCCGCCAATATTTCGATGCTGTATGCCGAGCTGCCAATGCTCGAACGCCCAGCGGCCGCGGCGCGAGATGGTTTTGCCGGGGTCGAAGTGCAATTTCCCTACGAGGCATCCATCGCCGAATGGCAAGCCGCCCTGCACGCCGCCAATGTGCCGTTGGTATTGCTTAACGCTCCACCCGGAAACATGGCGCAAGGAGAGCGAGGCTTGGCCGCTTTACCGGGCCGCGAGAGCGAATTCGAGGACTCGCTCAACCAAGCATTCGCGTACGCGAAGGCGCTTAACGTGCCGCGCGTGCACGTAATGGCCGGCACGACGCCATGGGAATCGAGTGCGCGTAAAACGTATCTCAACAATTTGCGCGTTGCGGCCGACGCGGCACGAAGCCAAAACCTCATTGTGTTGATCGAACCGATCAATACCTTCGACATGCCGGGTTATTTTCTGCACGACGTACACGACGCGCTCGCGGTCATCGATGAAGTCGCGTCGAATCATCTGCGCTTGCAGCTTGATTTTTATCATCTGCATCGCATCCTTGGTGAGGTTCGACGCGGGTACGAGATGTGCCGATACGTCGTAGGACACGTGCAAATCGCCGGCTTCCCCGGCCGTCACGAGCCCGACATTGGTGAGATTGATTACGCCTGCGTTTTCAAGGCGCTGATGCGAGATGGGTATGACGGTTGGATTGGTGCCGAGTATCGGCCGCGTCATGCCACGAGCGCGGGTCTTGGATGGCGCTCGTTGCTTGTGGCGTAAGACGCGACAACGGTTGCCGGCGTTCAAGGCATGTTCTAGGCTCGCACGACGGGAAACGCATCGCGTGATGCGGGGAGATGGAAATGAAAGTCAGCGACATTCTTCGGTTGAAAGGCAACGCGCTATTCACCGTATCGCCAGACACGCGCCTGGAAGCGGCCGTGCATACGATGGCCGAGCAGGACATCGGTTCGCTGGTCGTCATGGAATATGGCGAACTGGTGGGCATGCTGACCTTTCGCGAGGTGATCGATCGGTTGCACAGCAACTCGGGCTCGGTGGGCGACGTGCTGGTGCGTTCGGTGATGGACGATCATCCGCTCATCTGCACGCCTAATACCGACATCAACGAAGTGCGCCGCATGATGTTGGAGCGCCACGCGCGCTACTTACCCATTTGCGATGGCCGCATGTTGATCGGCGTGATTTCGTTTTACGACGTCGCACGCGCGGTGCTGGATGCGCAATCGTTCGAGAACCGCATGCTCAAGGCCTACATTCGCGATTGGCCCGTGGAGGAAGGCGAGCCACCTCGCATGTGAGTTTTTCTCAGGGAGCAGCGAATAAGCGCTGGTATCATCGCGCCTCCCTTGGGGGAGTAGCCGGCCTTTCAATCATTGAGAGGCACCCGCATCAACATACTTGGTCGACGCATTTCACTTACGTCGCCATGGTGCGGGCAGTCGCGATCAACACGCGATGCGGCGAGACCCATGGCTTGCAGCGCCTCTTTGAATCAGAGTTGGGTGCGCGTTGCGGCCATGTGTCCTCGCACCCAGCTCGCCCTCGTCCTCATGAGCGTTTTTCTTTTGTCGGCAGGCGTGATCGCGCTTGCCGAAATCGGCGATAAAACCCAACTACTTGCCATGATGCTGTCGGCGCGCACGCGTCGGCCATGGATGGTGATTGGTGGCATGTTCGTCGCGACGGTGCTCAATCACGCCGTCGCGGGCGCGTTAGGCCATTGGGTGTCGCGAACGATCGACCCGCAATGGCTTCGTTGGATCCTCGGTCTGTCATTCATTGCGATGGCGGCGTGGACATTAATACCCGACAAACTCAATGCCGAATCAAAACCGGCCAGTGGACGATGGGGCGTCTTCGGCACGACGTTGATCGCTTTCTTCCTGCTGGAAATCGGCGACAAAACACAAATCGCCACTATCGCACTTGCCGCGCGCTACGAGTCGCTGGTCGCGGTCGTTTTAGGCACGACGTTTGGCATGATGATCGCCAACGTGCCGGCCGCCTTGTTTGGGGACGTTGTCGCTCGTCGTGTTCCCATGCGTTGGGTTCGAGCGACGGCGTGCGTGTTGTTTCTCGTGGTCGGGCTGGCGGTGTTATTCGGTTTGCCAATGCCGATATAGCGCCGCCGTTGCATACGCGTCGAGCACGTTTGCCTCGGAGATTCCTGCTAATGGCGTCACCCCATCAATTTGCTTTATTCCGTCAACGCCGATTCGCCCCATTGTTTTGGACGCAATTTCTCGGCGCGGCGAATGACAACGTTTTTAAGTTTTCCTTCACCTTGTTGGCGACGTACTTCGCCGAACGATGGGGGGGCGTGAATCCGACGATCGCGAGTTTTTTAATCGCCGGATTGTTCATCGCGCCGTTCGTGTTTTTTTCGGCGACGAGCGGCCAGCTCGCCGACAAGTATGAAAAAGGCGCGCTCATTCGGCGAATCAAGGAATTGGAAATCGCCATCATGGTCTTGGCGGCGATCGGATTCGCCATGCACATGGCGTGGGTGTTGTACTTCTGCGTGTTCCTCATGGGACTGCATTCCACGCTGTTTGGTCCGGTGAAGTACGCGTACTTGCCCCAGCATTTAGACACGGCCGAACTTACTGGCGGCAACGGCCTCGTCGAAATGGGCACCTTCGTGGCGATTCTTCTAGGCACGATCGCGGGCGGCGTATTGGTGTCCCTAGGCGAACACGCGGCGCTCGTCGTGGGTACCGTCGTCATCGTGATCGCGATGGCCGGACGCGTCGCAGCGCACTTCATTCCGCGTTCGCCCTCGGCCGATCCGCAACTGCGAATTCGGTGGAATCCGCTGACCGAGACCATCCAAAACGTACGACTCGCCACGCGTCAACGCGCGCTGTTCAACAGTCTGCTCGGCATCTCGTGGCTATGGTTCTTCGGCTCGATTTTCTTGACGAGCTTCACCCCGTTCGCGCGCGACAACCTAGGCGGTAACGCCAACGTCGTGACGTTTTTGCTCGCGGTGTTTTCGATCGGCATCGGCGTGGGCTCGGTGATGTGCGAGCGGTTGTCGAACGCACGGGTTGAAATCGGATTGGTGCCGTTCGGCTCGATCGGCATGACGGTCTTCGCCATCGATGTGTATTTCGCTTCGCGGGGCTTCACGCCGTTGCAAGGCGAGGGCGTTAGCGCGTTTTTAGCCGCACCCGGTGGATTACGCATCACGCTCGACCTTGCGTTGCTGGCATTGTTCGCGGGCCTGTATTCAGTGCCGCTATACGCGTTGATTCAAAGCCGCAGCGAACCCAGCCATGCCGCGCGCATCATCGCGGCCAACAACATCTTGAATGCGGTGTTCATGGTGATCGCCGCCTTGCTCGCCGCCGCCTTGCTTAAGGCGGGATTAAGCATTCCGCAGTTGTTCCTGGTCGTCGGCCTCATGAATGTGGTGGTCGCGGCGTATATCTATGCCTTGGTGCCGGAATTCTTGCTGCGGTTTTTGGCCTGGCTGCTCGCGCATACCTTGTACCGCGTACAAGCAACGGGGCGCGAACGCATTCCGCACCATGGCCCCGCGGTGCTGGTATGCAATCACGTGAGCTTTGTCGATCCGATCGTCATCATGGGCGAATCGCCGCGCCCGGTGCGGTTCGTGATGGACCATCGCATCTTCAAAATTCCATTGCTGAATTGGTTCTTTAAGCAAACGGGCGCGATCGCCATCGCACCGGCGAAAGAGGACCCAAAGATGCTCGAAGAAGCGTGGCGACGGATCGACGCCGCGCTGGCCGAAGGCGAGTTGGTGTGCATCTTTCCCGAGGGACGCATTACCGATCACGGCGATCTTTATCCGTTTCGCCCCGGTATCGCTCATATCGTCGGACGCACGCCAGTGCTGGTGATTCCAATGGCGTTAAAAGGGTTGTGGGGGTCGTTCTTCTCGCGGTATGGAGGAACGGCGTTTTCGCGGCCGATCGGGGCTCGGCTTCAACGCGGATGGCGATCACGCTTGGAATTCGTGGTGGGCGAACCGGTCGATCCGCAAGACGCGACACCCGATTTTTTACAAGAGCGAGTAGCGGCTTTACGTGGCTCCGTGAAGTAAGGCGTGCGCCTTTGGGGGTGGACCTTTGCATGCTAGGGTGCAAAGCATGCCGCCCGCCGATACCCCTTCGTCCTCGTCTACCGCGTCCAAGCTTGTAAACCTCGCCTTGCAAGGCGGAGGCAGCCACGGCGCTTTCACCTGGGGCGTGCTTGATGCATTGCTCGAGGACGGTCGCGTCGAATTCGAAGGCATTACCGGAGCCAGCGCGGGCGCGATGAACGCCGCCGTGCTCGCCGACGGCATGCTCGATCGCCCCGCCGATCCTCGTGAAGGCGCACGCCAAGCGCTTCATGATTTTTGGCGATCGATCAGCCAGCAAGTGGGTTTTTTAAGCTCGAACAATTTGACCCCCCGCGTATCGATCTTTGGTTTTCCGGAATTCCAACAAAGCTATGCGTTGGACCGTAACCCAGCTTTTCTCGCATTCGATTGGCTAACCCGTGTGGCGTCGCCCTATCAACTCAATCCGCTGAACTTCAATCCGTTGCGCGACGTGTTGAATGAGTGGATCGACTTTGAACGACTTCAAACGTCGGCGCCGTTCAAACTCTTTGTATGCGCGACCAATGTGCGCACCGGTCGGCCGCGCGTATTTCGCGAGTCTGAATTGACGTGCGACATGTTGCTTGCGTCGGCATGCTTGCCGTTTTTCTTTCAAGCACCGGAGATCGGCGGCGAGCATTACTGGGACGGCGGTTTCTCGGGCAATCCCCCCTTGTTTCCGCTGCATACCGAAACGGTGACGCGCGACATCGTGCTCGTCGCGATTAATCCGTTGATTCGTCCGCATTTGCCCACCACGGCAACGGAGATCATCGATCGCGTCAACGAGTTGAGCTTCAACTCCAATTTGTTGCTGGAAATGCGCGCCAT
>DASTRU010000023.1:0-14446 GCA_035761045.1 Burkholderiaceae bacterium
GAGCAACGAGAACGGTAAGTCCCGCGAGCGAGGCGACTAATGTTTCGCCAGCTTGCCAAGTCGCCACCAACGCTTTCCATAAGGTGGCTTCGTTGTGGTAGCCACGCAAATTCAAGGTAACGATGGCATTGGTTTGCGCGATGGCGAATACGATCAAGGCGGCTAACGTGAGCGCGAATAATCCTTCCACGCCGAGACGGTGGGCGCTGCCAAGTGGCGCGCCACACCGCGTGCAACGCGCTACTTCACCATGGTTTAAGGGACGATACGCATGGATGGCGTCGCACTGTAGGCAGACGACGCGATCACGAATCAGCGATGACGAATCACTCAATGCGGTTCTTTTTTCTTAGGCTGAACGACGCTCGAGTTTCTCATGCTCGCCCGCGCCTTCGTAGCGCTCCCCGGTGATCATCGCCTTGGCTAAGCCAATCGCATGAACAATCGTGCTAGGTGGGGAATCCCAATATTCGGCACGTACCACTTCAACGCAAAGTAAAACTAAGTCGGGCTCGTCCAAACCCTTAGGAAACCATGCGCGGTATTGCGGACGCCACAAGCGTTTCATCCGCTCGTGGTCGCGCGAAACACGCGCGATTCCCGATACGGAAACGTAACGTTGGGTCTTTGGGTCCGCGTACGCCAGATTCACGCGGTGCTCGCGCGCCACCTCGCCAACCTTGGGTAAGGACTCGGACGTAAAGAAGCACAGCTCACGGTCGGAATCGACTTCCAAGGTAGCCAACGGACGGCTGCGTAGCAATCCGTCGTCATCGACCGTGGTGAACATGGCGTATTCGATATCGCGAATTAGTTCGGTCAGGCGTTCGCCGCTCATCTCCGACTCCTAAGTTAATGATTCGAAAACCCTTACTTGCAGGCGGCGTGCCCATGGCGACGAGAGTAAGCCTATCGATACGCAAGGCACATGACGTGCTGCCGGCGTTGTGTCGTCTCAAACGAGCGGCAGGACCTCGTCATTGAATTTTTCAACTACCTTTCTCTCCGGAGACCATCATGGCCATTTCCGAAACCCGTAGCGATCTAAACCTAAGGAGCGCCGCGCAAGGTCTTAATGCAATCGATTGGATTGCGCTTGCGCTTGTCATCATCGGCGGTATTAACTGGGGGCTCGTGGGGCTTGCCAATTTTGACTTGGTAGCCTTTTTGTTCGGCACATTGTCCCCCGTGTCGCGCATTGTTTACATCCTCGTAGGCTTGGGTGCGTTGTATACGCTTTACCTTGCTATTCGACTGGGGAAAAAAGCAACGTGACCAATAACTAAGTTGCTTAATTTTCGACGGCGCGGTCTAAGGACCGTGCCGTTTTTTATTTACCCGCTTTAAGGAAATGAATTACGCAGCAGCATGACGGCGTCTTTCATATGGCGGGCCTCTTCGTTAAGTACATCCTCGATGAGCCATTGCGTGGCGACATCGGGGCCATCGAGCCATAACGTAAGTTCTTTATACGTTTGAATTCCTACCCACTGCGGGATGGAAAGTTCGGTGGGGGCGTTCAAACAATGCACACCAACTTCTTGCGAAGCAAACGCTTTCGTAGATTGCACGCCGGCATAAGCGGGCGAGGATTGATGCGACGACACCTTCCAAGAAACCGCTTTGGAGCTAGAGCCAAATAACGAATTCATCGTGCAACTCGCGTCATACGTGATGACGTGGTCGAACGCACTCTCCATGCCAACGCGACCGACACGAATTTCGTGGTGGATGTCACGAATGCGCGAGCTATCGAAAGCGAAACAGTAGGTTTTACCGCCGCGCTTGAAAAAGCGTGTGGAAAAAACAATAAAAAAGGCGGGCCGATAGCCCGCCTCGATACGACTAAGCCGTTTGATTAACGCGAAGGGCTGGAGCTCGAGCTACCGCTCTTGTCGTTTTGTTTTTCGCTGTGTTTCTTCGAGCGCTTCTTGTCATACACATCGCTGCTCGGGTTCTTTTCCTTACTCGCGCTCGATGTTCCAGGACCTTGCGCACCCGGATTAGGACTGCCCGTGCTAGGCATTTCACCGCGCGCGCTGCCCTTTAGGTTTTCACTCGTGCCGGCCGTGCCGCGCGGAGTCGAGGACGAGGATCCGCTCGAACCAGAACCCGACATACCGCTACTGCCGGAGCCCGACATACCGCCGCTGGACGAGCCGCCCATCGACGATCCGCTGCTGCCGCTTGCGCCACCGCTCGTGCCGCCCGTCATGCCACCGCTTGAGCCGGCCGTGCCGCCGGTGGATCCGGTGCCGCTGCCCGCGCCATAAGCGCCCGCGCCGGTCGCACCGCTCGAGCTACCGGTGCTGCCAGCGCTGCCCGGCGTGCTGCCGCCATAGGCGCCACCCGCGCTGTTGTTCGTACCGGTGCTACCACCGCTGGTCGTGCCCATGCCGCTGGATCCCGCGTCGGTCGCGCCGCTCGTGCTGCCAGACGCGCCCGACGAGCCCATCGAGCCCGACGAACCGCTGGAACCAGCGCCGCCGCCACTTTGCGCAAGCATGAGTGGTGGATCGATCACATCCTTGCTGGTTGCGGCATGCGCCGCGGTCGCTGCGCCAAAACACGCTGCGATCGCCATGGCACTTAGGGTTTTCATCGTTTTCATGAGTTGCTCCTTGTCGTTAATGGAGTTGCTTAAGGGTGGAAGAGAGGAAACGTTGTTGGTGCATGACAGCGGCGAATTGACCTACTTGTTGCCGATGCCCGTTCCGTTGCTCGCGGAGGAAGCGCCACCGCCGTTCGAGGCCGCGCTCGCGCCCGACCCAATCGACGTTTGACTTTCGCCACTCGACGACGAGGACTCCTTCGCGAAAGGCGTGCCTGAACCTTCGGAACCGTGCAAAGAAACGCCGCCACTAGTGGATCGATCGGCCGATGAGCCCGCAGCGGTGGTCTCGCCCCCTGGCCCCCCCGTCATCGAGCTGCGGATAACGTCGCTCGAAGGCGACGCTTGCGTAGAAACGCGCTGTTGTTCTTGCGTCACGCTGGGCGCGGTTGAACTACGTCCAACACGCAGATGGTTTTCGATGTCTTGCACGCCATGCACGTCATCGACGATGTCTTCGATGAGATAACGCATGCGACGCTCGGGTACCGAACCTTCAAGCGTGACTCTCGCGCTCTCGACACGCACGCTCACGTCTTCCACGTCAACGCGATGCTCGTGCAACAAGCGTTCGCAAATTTCTTCGCGCAGCCGTTCGTCGGAGCGTTGATATCCCTTAGGACCCGCGCGGCCACGCAAGGACGCGCGCGAGCCCGGCATCGGCGCCGGACGCGGCATGGCCTCGCGATATTGGTCGCCCAGCGGCCGTTCGTTGGAGCCGCGTTCGTACGACACGCCGCCATATCCTTGTTGCGTGCCTTGGACTCCGCTGTACCGTTCGCGCCCGCTTTGTTGATCACCATGGGAACGTGACGACGATTCGCGCGCGGATGCAGCGGATGCATCGCGTCGTCGCTGGCCGATATAGGCATCGCCACCACCATAACTCGCGCGGTAATCATCGTCTTCCGCGCCAAAACTGCGTTCTTGGCGTTCCTCCGAAGCGCGGTGATAACGCTCGGGCTCTTGCCACCCTCGCTTACCAAAGTCTTGATCGACGTACTGCAGTTCGTCGCGATAGCCGCCATATCCCGACCCGCCACCACCGCGGCCGCTGTAACTCGCTTGGCCGGCGCCAAATGCTTCGTGCCCGTACCCACCGCGAGGTCCTAAGGAATAGTCCTGCGTACCGTAGCCGCCCTCATCGTCGGCGCTCAACTCAAATCCGGATCGTTGCTCGTTGGATTGGCCGCGACGCTCGGGCGCGATATCGGGCTCGCTGGGATGAGAGCGATCATCGCCACCACGCTCGAATGGCGTACGACCTCGCGAACGTTGTTGTGGATTAGGCATGCGTCATCTCCTTGTCTTGAGTCACGTGCGGTAATTGCGTTGCACGTTTCGATAAGGAAAGGCGCAAGCGATGTGCCGTGAACTCCTTAGGACAAGCACTTTTCACATCGAGACACAACACGCATTTATGCAGACCATTGAAAGTTTTTCTGAATAGGTGATGTACCCCTACTACGTTCATGTTCCCGGACTTACGAGGGAGTAACTAATTTTTAACGGCGCTGGCACGACCATTGCCTAAAGACTTCGACTCTCTGGCTTTCCTCGAAGGACATACGCGTGACGACCAGTACTCCCCGTCTCGAGTTACGCGCGAAGCAACACCTCGCGCTTACGCCGAGGCTGCAACAATCGGTCCGTCTGCTGCAGCTCTCTACGATCGAGTTTTCGCAGGAACTTCATAACGCGCTCGCGCAAAATCCGTTTCTCGAGGAAGAGGACGGATGGGCGGCGTCGAGCGATACCGCGGTATCGACGTCCACGATCGATACACCTTCGGTGGACACGCTAGCGACCACCGCGCCCGAACCTCCCGCGCAAGAGCCGATGCTCGACGACCCGATTTGGGGTTCGCAATCGAGCGCGTCGGCCGATTCGGCGGCGGCGTGGAACGGCGCGGAGCGCCCCGATGGCGACGAAAGCGATGTCGCCGATTGGGCCGCGAGCGCGACGACATTGCGCGAGCATTTGCACGAGCAACTTATTAGCCCGCACATTAGCGATGAGCTGCGTCCACCAGCGCGACTAATCATCGAAGCGTTGGATGACGACGGTTACTTGCGACTAAGTCTCGACGAGTTGATGCAAGCCGTCGGCGAGAATTCCGGTCTGTCGCTTGAAACACTTACCGCCGCGCTTAAGCTCGTGCAAAGCTTCGATCCGCCCGGCATCGCGGCGCGCAGTATCGACGAATGCATCTTGCTGCAACTAAGGGCCTTGCCCTCGGATACGCCGTATCGCGACTTAGCGATTTCAATCGCGCGTGAACATGTCACCAAACTCGCGCGTCGCGAGTTCGAGGAAATCGAAGCGATGCTTGAATGCAGCGAAGACCATCTTCGCGAGGCGGCATCGTTGATTCGCGCATGCGCGCCTCGTCCAGGTTCGCGGTTTGGCGCGGTGAAATCCTTAGCCGTGGTGCCCGATGTGATCGTGCGCAAGATCAAGGGTAAATGGATCGCCAACGTTAATCCGGCCGTGCGTCCGCGCATTCGTATCAACCGGGTGTACGCACGCATGCTACGCGGCGCGAAGGACCGCAATCACGCAACGCTTTCGCAACACTTGCAAGAAGCGTATTGGCTCATGCGCAATGTCGAGCAACGCTTTAGCACGATTCAACGCGTGGCCGACGCGATCGTGGCGCGTCAACGCGCGTTTTTCGAGGTGGGCGACGTAGCGCTTAAACCCCTGCTCATGCGCGACTTAGCCGACGAACTCGGACTGCATGAGTCCACGATTTCACGCGCGACGGGCAATAAGTACATGGCCACGCCGCGCGGCACGTTCGAGTTCCGGCACTTCTTCTCGCGCGAATTTGAAACCCGCACCGGCGGTAAATGTTCGGCGGCGGCCGTGCGCGCCCTATTGCGGCAGATGATCGCGGAAGAAAATCCCGAAGCGCCGCTCACGGATGTAACGCTCGCGAAGATGCTGTCGGAACAAGGCGTGCGAGTGGCACGCCGCACGATCGCGAAGTACCGCGCGTTGATGAACGTGCCGCCCGCTGAATTACGCCGGCAAATTTGAACGCCTGATACGCAAGCGCGAGTCGAGGACTTAGGACGCCGGCTCGCGCGTTCCCGCCGGTACCGCGAACTGCGCGCCCAGCAGGAAGACCGCGGTCGAGTAGTAAAGCCACATCAAAATAACCGCCAGCGAACCCGCCGCGCCTAAAGTGTTGGCGGTGCCCATGCTTTCCAAGTACCACGCGAACAATCCACGTCCGGCGGTAAAGAGCAAGGCCGCGCTGATTCCACCGCGTAACGCGTCCTTCCATCGAATGGTGATGTCGGGCAACGCGCGCAATAACAACGTAAAGGCCATGACCAGCCCGCTTAAGGTGACCAACACGCGAACGGCTGAAGCAATGCTCTTCGAAGTATCGTCGGCTCGCCACAACCACTCTGTCACCGCGCCTAATGCCGCGTCGAGCACCAGCAGCACGACCAGCAAAAAGCCAATTCCCACGACCAAGCCAAACGATACGAGGCGCACCCGCACTAATCCCGATAGACCGCGTGCTTGCTTGGCCATGGGAACCGCGAAGATCACGTTAAGCGCGCTATTGAGTTCCGCGAACGTCGCGCTCGCGCCCACGGCGATCGCGCCAAGGGAGATCACGGTGGTCCATCCACGGTCGCCGCTCTTCCAAGCATTCGCCACCATCGCTTGAATGGCGATCGCCGCATCGGCGCCAACCAAGCCTTGTATTTGCGCATACAAGCGGCCCTGCACCGCCTCGGGTCCTAGCAACATGCTCGCCACGCCAATCACGACGACTAATGTCGGTGCTAATGAAAACGCGGCATAAAACGCGACCGAGGCCGACCACGACGAGCAATGATCGTCTCCCCAACGCATGAACGGTACTAATCCGGCACGTATGCGGGCAACAAGCCCCGCTGAATGCGCGGCGCGAAGTGGGCGCGATTGGGAAACATGACTGGGTGAGCTCATTGTGTAATCGTCCTAACGTCCAGCCTTGCGATAAAGGCGCATTAAAGGCGTTGCCGACATGCCATGCACGACCACCGAGGCGGCGATGGCCGCAAGCGCAAGCTCGGCGATATGCCGAGCACTCTCGGGCGCGACGCCTACTCCGACGGCAAACATTAAGTAATACAGCGAGCCGACGCCGCGAATACCAAACCATCCCACGAGTATTTTTTGCTTGAGCGTGAGATCGGTGCCGATAAGCGAGATGGCCACCGCCGCTGGGCGAATGACGAAAATCAACGCGGCCGCGATCCACAATCCCTTGGTGGAAAACACTCCAGCAGATATCAAGCCCCCAAGTAATAAGACCGCGACGACTTCGGCGATACGTTCCACCCGCTCGTTAATCACGAGCGCTTCTTGCACGACGCGCACGGGCTGCAGGGTGGGCTCGGCCGCGTCGAGCTGTGTGGAAGGCTCGTCGGACGATGTCGAGGTGTTGGGCGTTTCGCGCTCGACCGTGTCCTCGCGGGCTTGCTCGGTCGGGCCTTGAGGTTGACTGCGGCGCATCGCCAATCCGGCGGCGAACACGGCGAGAAATCCAAGCCCATGCACGAGCAACGCTAGTCCATAACTAAGTGCGATGACACCTAAGGTGAGGAATTCCTCCAAGCCGAGTGGTGCGTTGGGGTCGTCCCGCACGCGCAACGCAAGATGCCCTACCGCTCGCCCACTGATCCAGCCAATGCCTACTGCGGACGTAGCCGCCCACATCACATCCACTGCGAACCATTGCATTCCCCACGGCCCGATGTCGCGCAAGCCCAGCAAACCGAGCGCGAGAAAAACGAACGGAAACGCGGTGATGTCGTTTAATCCGCCTTCGGCCGTCAATCCAAATCGAACACGATCGCGATCGTCGGGATCGTTGATTTGCACGTCGGAGGCGAGCACTGGATCGGTCGGCGCGAGGATGGCAGCTAGCAACAATGATTCGCTCCACGACAAGCCGATGACCATATGACTAAACACCATCGTCGCGGCAATCGTGATGCCCATGGCGCCAACGGCCAAGCGCGTGGTCAGCCCCCAAGCGCCGCGCGGCAACGGCGCGCGTAACTTAAGCCCCACCGCGAATAAGGAAATTAGTACCGCGATCTCGAACACATGCTCGAGCACGTCGACATTGTCTTGAAGGTCGAGTGGCAATAGACCCACGCCGCTGGCACCGAGCGCGAACCCAATCACCATGTAAATCAACCCGGTGCTGATTGGCAGGCGTTCGATCGTGGAGCCGAGCAAAGCGATCAACACGAGCAAAGCGCCGACAACGATGAACCAAATCGGTACGATCATCAGCGCTTTTTGTATTGAAGGCGCGGTGCGCGCGAAACTAAATGATTGACGCCGTCCTTGAGCGTGGACGGCTTACGTGTCGCGGCGCGGGGCGGCAGTTCGCCAAAGAGGTCGGCGACGGGCTTAAGGCGATCGACGTGATCGCACACGGCCTTCAAGATGGCGGTGATCGGCATCGCGAGTAAAAGCCCGGGAATGCCCCATAACCATCCCCAAAACAGCAGCGCGATGAACACCATCACCGAGTCCATGCGCGACATACGACTTTGCATCCACGTGGCGACGATGACACCGATCAAGGTCGCGGCGATCAATACATATGCGCCAAGTCCTAATGCGATCGCCAAGCTTTGTGTTTGCGACCACGCGGCCAATCCCACGCCTAACACGGAAATACCCGATCCGAAGTAAGGAATGAAATGGGCCAGCCCGGCTCCCACGCCCCATAAACCCGCGTTTTCAATGCCTAAGACATGCATGCCAATCGAAATCGCGAGTCCAAACAGCGCATTGGTCGCGAGCAGTACGAACAACGCCACTTGAATTTGCTCGCCCACCGCGCTAACCATGCGCAATGCACGCTTTCGTATGGATAACGAACGCCCCGCGAAGCGCACGAGCTTACGTTTTAAATCTTCACCGCCACCCAATAAAAACAACATGAGGAAGGTGACGGTAATGAGCTGACCAATCAGCAAAGCCACGCCAGCCGATCCACTCCAAAATAAGTCGGACAAACGCCATGTTTTGATTTCAATTTGCACCGAGGTTCGGGAGGATTTGGACTCGCCCACCGGCTCGGTGGCGACGCGTTCGATGGCTTGCGCGGCTTCGCGTAATTGCTGCATGGACGAGCCGCCGTTGCGACGCCACGCTTCCAAGCTGCTCGCGAGTTGCGTCATGACGCGCGGTAAGCGAGTCGCGAACGCGGTGACGTCGTCTTCCAGCGCATAAGCCAAGGTGCCTACGCCACCCCAAAAGAGCGCGACGATCGCGGCGCTTCCCATCCATCGCGACACACGGACACAACGCGAGAAACCTCGAACCAAGGGATTGAAGGCAAAACTAAGGACTACGCCGAACGCGATCGGAACCAAAAAACTACGCGCCCAATGCAAAAAACCGATGGTGACGATGGTGGCGATCACCACCAGTGCGGTAGCCGTTGTCGTGTTGGTGGGGTGACGCGACGGGCGGCGCATTGAAGTTTCAGACGCCGCCCGCATTGAGATGAGACGTATTGGGATTTTTGTTTAACGAACGCTGCCGCGACGGAACAGATTCACTATCGCGAGCAAGATAACGGAGCCAAGGAAGGAAACGACCAAGCTCATCAAACTAAAGTCGTTTTGATTAATGGTGCCAGCCCCAAGCAAAGGGCTTAACAACCAACCACCAAGCAACGCGCCGACGATACCGACGACGATGTTCAACACCAAGCCTTGCTGTGCATCGGTACGCATGACAAGACTCGCGAGCCAGCCCAGTACACCGCCGATAACAATCCATAAAAGGAAATTCATGGTCGCCCTCCAAAGAATTAATAAAACACACCCATCGTTCAGCAATCGGTGTGCCGTATGGAGCGCGACTTAGCGTTTTAGCTTCGAAGTGAACGCGCGATGGCGAGGGTCGACGCGGCGGGATCGGTCATGCGTGCGGCCACGCTCGTAAGGTTTGTGTGAACCGTGGCGGCCATGACCCAGGCCTTGCGTTCGTGCAGCGCATATAAAGGCTGTGGAACGCGGGCGAAGCAAAAATAACTTGCCAGTCCGCTGTCTCGATCGACGAATCCATGCACGACCAAGCCCAACAGATTGAAGGTTTCGATATCGTCGCGTTCGTCGGGCGCGAGTTGGTTCAGCGTCGAGCGGTCGTGAATCAAAATGGGTTCGCGTTCAACGATCCACCGAGAGAACATGCCGTAGCGATGAAGCAGCGCGCGACGCTCAAGCGCTTCGGCCAACGGCGGCGGACAGCCTACGGGAATCAAGACCTTCACGTCAAAGGTATTACCCGTTATTCGTCCGTAGGCGGCGACGAAGAATTCATGGGGAAAAAACGGACGGACGTCGCGGCGTATCCAGTCGGTGAATGCATCGGTGGTGTGGACCGTGCGCGCGCGGCAACGGGCCCAAGCAGCCATGTCCGACTCGTTTAGCACCATCACCGCTGTCTCCCTGTCGCGATGCATCATGCGAACAGTTTGCCTGTAGCTTGCCGCAACCGCACATCGGGATACTGCTTAGGTGACAACAAAAACTAAGTCTTTTAGCGTGACTTTTTTCACACTTACCGCGCGGCGGTCGCAGGGGCAATTAGCGATCGGACGGCGGCTTGCGCGCGCGCCAAATTTCATAGCACTCGTCCCCGCAAAAATGGCGCACGTATTCCTCCAAATCACGGCCGGTACGTGCATCTTGTGGAATACGGCGCAAGCATTCCTCGCAAGACGTGGCGGGGTGTGCTTCTTCCACCGCGCTGTCTTCGATCGCGGCGCGCGGCGGGGTGGGGTTGAATTCACGCTTGATCATGGTTCGGCCTCCGACGGCGTCTTCGCGCTGCTCCATAAAGGCACGGCTAGGGCCGCGCGTTGCGCGAAGTCATCGATCGTTTTCCGCAATCCTTGTTCCAGCGATATGTGCGGCGTCCAATCGAGCGCCCGCAACGCAAGACTAATGTCTGGGCAACGCCGCGAGGGATCGTCGCGAGGCAAGGCCGCATATTCAATCGGCGAGGGCGACCGCGTCATGCGAAGTATTCGTTCGGCTAATTCACGCACGGTCACTTCATGCGGATTGCCGAGGTTTACCGGGCCGACAAACGACGGCGCCGATTCCATCAGAGCGATTAAGCCGCGCACTAAATCGTCGACATAACAAAACGCGCGGGTTTGTAACCCTTCGCCGTAAAGCGTGATGGGCCGATTGCTTAGAGCTTGCGTGATGAAGTTTGAGACGACGCGCCCATCGTCGTTACGCATTCGTGGACCATAGGTATTGAAGATGCGCGCCACCTTCACTCGAACGCCATGCCGGCGTTGATAGTCCATGAATAAGCTTTCGGCGCAGCGTTTGCCTTCGTCGTAGCACGCGCGCGGCCCCAAGGCATCGACATGGCCACGATAAGTTTCCTTTTGCGGATGCACCTCTGGTTCGCCGTACACCTCGCTCGTGGATGCTTGCAGCACGACGGCGCCGCAACGCTTCGCCAATCCCAGCACGTGCAAGGCACCGAGCACGCTAATTTTGGTGGTTCGAATTGGGTCGCGCTGGTATTGCACCGGCGATGCGGGGCACGCGAGGTTGTAGATGCGATGCACATCGGCTTCGAACGGCGACGTGATGTCGTGTTCGACCAACTCAAAACGCGGATGCCCTACTAAATGCGCGATGTTATGTGGCGAGCCCGTCAAAAAATTATCGAGGCACAGCACGTGGTGTCCACGTCGCACCAAGGCGTCGCATAAATGCGAGCCCACGAATCCGGCGCCGCCCGTTACCAAGGTGCGCATAACGCCCATAGCCACGTCCTAACCGCACACCGTGGAAAGCGCGCTGTTCCAATCGACGATAAAGCGCTCGATGCCAAACCGTTCAAGCGCCTTGGCGCGCGCGGCCTCGCCCCACTGCCGCGCAAGCATGGGCTCGTCGAGCAAGCGATGCATGACATCGATCAGGCGATCGACATCGGTATCGACCCAACCCGACACGTCGTTGTCGATCACCGTGACAAGCTCGGTGGTGGCGAGTCCGACGACCGGAACGCCCACCATCATGGCCTCGACGATCGCAAGTCCTAAGCTTGTCCAGCGGATTGGGTTAAAGAAGAAACGGTATTGACCCACCGCCGCAGGCAGCGAGGCATTGGCGATTTCGCCAATACCGCCCGGCGCGCTCGTGGAATCCATGCCCACCAGCACCAGCGGAACATGCTCGCGTACATGGGTGTACACATCGAGCCCGAGGCGCCGACCGCGCTTAACTAAGTTGTTGACGACCACGATGCCTTGCGCGCGTTCGCCGCCGTAGCGCGCATCGTCGGGCACGATCACGCCATGCTCGATCACGCGCGTGGGCGTGATGCCCGAATCCCACATCAGCGCGTTGAACGGCGTGACATGCACGAGCAACACGTTGCGATCTTGAATCGGATGCACGGTGTCGGTGGGGCTTTGCCGTGGCGGATCGTGTTCGATGCAGATGGTCGGCAGCGCGCGTTGCTCGACGCTTAGGAGTTCGTGCCGGTCCACCTGCCAATTGATGTGGGATTGGTAAATCACCACGTCGAACGCGTGCTCGCGCACCTGTTCGATTGGAACTTCATGCACATGGTTACCCCACGGCAAGGCGTTGCCTAACGGGGCGCAGCCCGGGCGTGGGCCGTTTGGGGATCGATCGACGGGTACGTAAAAGTCGTGCGGCGCCCGCGTGAGGTAATACAGGTAATTGCCATGCACATGCCAGGTGAGCACGCGCAGTCGGCGGCCGTGTCGCGGCGGCATCGCGAGCGTGGAGGGATCGGTTCGCATACGTATCGTTTTAGAAAAGAAATGTGCGCCAGCGCAACGCGCCCACCAACCGCCAAAAACATGCGAGCGGCGGTATGGAAATGGAGGTCACGATCATCTCGACCACGTGCGACCACTCGTGCGACGTACCCCGTAGGCGTCGAAGGCAAAACCAAGTCGTTAACACCACCCATGCGCCGAATGCCATCGCGGCAAGTACGGCTTCGCCCGCGATCGCCGCGCCAACGCCCATGACCAAGGCGGCGACCGTCGCGTAATAGTCCCATCGCGGCGCGCGGCGAATGCGTTGGCGATACAGGTCGGGATGCTTGCGGTAGAGCAAGGCGTCGAATTGAATCTTGCGTTGCTGACTTAGGCTTACGCCCCACGGCGCGGGACGAATCGGATGCCGCACGACGGCCATGGGCGCTTTACCGAGCCGACCGATTTCCATCAACGCGAATTGCAGGTCCGTATCCTCGCGCCACGCACTGGTGAAGCGTTCATCGAAGCCGTCGATCGCGGCCAAGGCGTTGCGACGGACAAAGCAATTGGCGGTCGCGAACTCCGCTTCGGCCAGCCGCGCGGCATCGCGTTCGTAATCGGTGGGGTTGATGGGAACGTCCATCGCGATCGCGCCAGACGCCGCCACGATGTCATCGGTTAGCGCGGCTAATCCTTCGCTTAACCAATTGGGTTCGGGCACGGTGTCATCATCGGTGAAGGCGATGATGGGGGCATTAGCGCTGCGCCAACCGGCGTTGCGCGCGCCGGCGGGTCCTTGCGTGTCATGCACGGCGACATACCGTACGCGTGGGCGGGGAGTGTTTTTCATCCAACGTGGCGCGTCGAATGAACGCACGAGTTCGAGCGTGGCGTCATCCGGCGCATCGTCGGCGACGATGATTTCGTAAGTCGCGGGATCGATGTCTTGCTCGATCAACGCGGCAAGACATCGACGCAGCAAGGCCGGACGACGATACGTGGGCACGACCACCGAGACGCGTAACACCGCGGTCGCGGTGGTCGGCGATGCGCGAGTCGCGCCACGTGTTTGTGGATCGCGCGCGAGAATGTTCATACGGGTTTCTCCACGATGAAGCTGCCAATCGCCAAGGCGTCGATGGGCGAGGTGAAGAACGCTTCGAGCGCATCGCGTGGCGTGCACACGATCGGCCGGCCTAAGGTGTTGAATGAGGTGTTGACGATCACCGGCACGCCGGTATGGCGCTCGAACGCTTCGATCAACGCATGGCATAGCGGATGTTGGGCGCGGTTAACGGTTTGCACGCGCGCGCTGCCATCGATGTGGCGCACGGCGGGAATGCGGTCGCGGCGCTCGGGCCGCACGTTGAAAGTAAAGGTCATGAAGGGCGCGGGCAGTCCATCGTCTTCGACGATGGGTGGGCCGTTGGCCACCGCGCGGCATTGTTGACGCGAGGTGCTAAACCATTGATGCGCGCGTTCTTCAAGCACCATGGGCGCAACCGGTCGAAAGTCCTCGCGGTCCTTCAACGCGTTCAATCGACGTTGCATGTCGTGCGGAATGGGCGACGCGAGAATCGAACGTGCGCCCAAGGCGCGCGGCCCGAATTCCATCCGTCCCTGAAACCAGCCGACGATGCGCTCGCGCGCCAACAAGGGCGCGACCGCCTCGGCGATGTTGTCCACCCGTCGATACGAAATCTTGGCGCGCACCAACGCGTCTTCGATCGAGTCGTCATCGAACGCGGGGCCAAGACACGCGTGATCCATGCGCCAGCGCCGACGTCGCTCGACATGCGGCGCGAGCAATACGCCCGTGCCGCGCGCGGCGCGGTCGTGCCAGTCCAACCATAAGGCCGCGCCTAAGGCGGTGCCGGCATCGCCCGCCGCTGGTTGCACCCATACCCGCTCGAACGGGCCTTCGTCGCGCAAGCGCGCGTTCATCACGCAATTGAGCGCGACGCCGCCCGCCAAACAAAGATCATGCGCGCGCGTTTTCTGGTGAAGCCAATGCGCAAGATCGAGCACGGTAT
>DASTRU010000024.1:0-3833 GCA_035761045.1 Burkholderiaceae bacterium
CGCAGACCCACTTGCGGCGTGATCATGTATTGCGCGCCAACGCCAACCTTCGTGTCGGTGCCGCTATCGCTGTCGCTGCCCAAGCCACGTCCATCAACCTTGACTCTGCCGTTGAAGAGACCAAGGCGCCCCAGCAGTGAAAACTCTTTAGTTAACGGCAGGTGACCAACGATGTCGGCAAATACACCCGAGCCCTTGAAGTCAAGCGTCGCGCCAGCACCACTTACGTTAGCTTTACCCAAGTTCACATACCCCACTTCAACACCGACGTTGGAATTGAAGTAGTAGCCCGCATAAGCCTTGAAGCCGGTATCGCGGTTGTCTACTTGGGCTCCCGTCACGTCGCTATCACGCCATTGCGAGCTGCCGGCCGAGGCGCCCAGCACGAATCCTTCGTCCGGCGCCGCTGCCATGGTCGCACCGCTTGCGGCCATCAAACCCGCCGCTAGTAGCGCCGCGATCTTGGTGGTTTTCATCATTGAGTCCTTTGAAGTTAAACACCGCACCCCCGTGTGCGGCGGCGCGCATTGTCCGGGCGGCGGTCGTGGCCGTGTAGGCGGGTATTGGAATGACGTTGTGCAATGTTCAACGGCGATGAGGTGAATCCTCACGAAGCAAACTTCAGATGCCTTTTCGCTCTGCCTTGAGCGAGAATCGCCGCCTTCGCATGCATTCATCGCCTTTGCGCCTCATGTCCACTTCTACTCGCCCGCCCTTGAAGGTTTGGATCACGTGCGACGTGGAGTTTTGGCCCATGTCGCCCGGCTGGCCGGTGAGCCCGTTGCCAAGCGAGCGCATGGGTCCCGCGGGGTTCGCAAGCGAAATCGCGTTCTATCGCGACGGCCGCACGCCGCAAGGTTGTTTTGGGCTTGACTACCAACTCGAAGTGCTTGCGCGCCACGATTTAAAAGGCGTGTTCTTCGTCGAGCCGCTCGCCTCCGAGCGCGTGGGCGCGGACGATTTACGCGCCGTGGTGAGTTCGATCACCACGCGCGGTCAGGAAGTCGGCTTGCACTTGCACCCGGAATGGCTGGGCGATTTTTCACATCCAGCGTGGCCGCGACGTCACGCGCCCGGCATGCATGCCTTGGATCGCGACCAACAATCGGCGCTGATCGCCCATGGCTTGGCGCGTTTGCGCGAGGCGGGCGCAGGCGACGTGCACGCGTTTCGCGCCGGCGGCTTCTTGGCCAACCTCGCGACGCTGGACGCCTTGGCCGACCATGGCTTGATATTCGATAGCAGCCTTGACGCGATGTATGACGCGTCCTTGCCCGACTTACCGAATCGCACGGCCATGCGCGAACCCACGCGTGTCGGTCGCATCACCGAGCTGCCGATGTCGATCTTTCGCACGGGCGATGGTCGCCTGCGTCACGCGCAAATTTGCGCCTGTTCGTTTGGCGAACTGCGCGCCGCGCTCGAACGCGCATACACGGCCGGCTGGGGCCATTTCGTGATCCTGTTGCATAACCGCGAGCTCATGGCCGGGCCGCGACAGCCACGGCCTTACCGGTTGTACGTGCGGCGGTTCGAGCGTTTATGCGCGTGGCTTGGGCGATACCGCGAACGTTTTCAGACCATGCACTTTCGCGATCTTCTCGGCGCGCATCTTGACCACGACGGCGCGGCCACATCGAACGCCAACATCGCCGTGCCCTGGCATCACACCTTGCGCCGCTACGCGGAACAAGCGCTTTCACGCTTCGTGTAATGACGGCCGCCACGTCAACGCGTTGCCCGCCCGGCGCGACCGCCATCGTGCTCGGACTTGATACGCCGATTGGTCTTTCGATCGTGCGCGAACTTGGCCGCGCGGGCGTTCGCGTCATTGGCCTTGCGCGCGACCGTGAAGCGATTGGGCTGTACTCACGCTTCGTCGCGCGAAAACTCATCCGCGAACGCGATGAAGACGCATTGATCGCGCAGCTCGCCGCGCTCGGCGCCGCGCATCCGGACGCCTGCTTGTTCGCGATCGCCGAGTCGGATTTGCTGATGATCAATCGTCATCGCGAACGCTTATCAGCCTTGCGATTACTCATTCCCGAACAAGCCGCGCTTGATCGCGTGCTCGACAAACGCACCACGCTCGATGCCGCCGCGCGCATCGGCATCGACGTGCCACGCACCGTGGTGATCGATGATCTCGCGCGGGCCGAGGCCGCGTTGACCGGCTTGCGTTTTCCAGTCGTTCTCAAATGGCTCGATCAAAACCGCGTGATCAAGGCGCTGCATGCGGCCGGGCTGCCATTTCATAAGGCCGAGTACTGCTTAAACGCCGATGAAGCCTTGGCCGCGCTTAAGCGGTATGCGCGCGCGGGCATTTATCCAGCCGTGCAGGAATACGCGCAAGGCGTTGGGCTCGGTCAATTCATCTTGATGCGCGAGGGCGAAGCGGTGTTGACGTTTCAACATCGGCGCGTGGCCGAATGGCCGCCCGAAGGCGGTGTTTCCGTCGTTTGCGAGGCGTTGCCCGACACCGCGCATCGCGAGCTCATGCAACGCTCGATCGACTTGCTGCGCGCCTTGGACTGGACCGGCCCCGCGATGGTCGAGTACCGCTACGACCCAGCGACCGGCCGCGCGGTGTTGATGGAAGTTAATGGACGGTTTTGGGGCAGCTTGGCGCTGGCCATGCATTGCGGCGCGCGCTTTGCCTGGGGCAGCTTCGCGGCGCTCGGCCATGGCTTGCCGATCGAGCCGCATGCGCGCCGCACCGATTTACGCGCGCGCTTTGCGTGGCCTGAATTAAAGCGGCTGCTGCGCATCGCGTTCGCCCCGCACGAGATCCGCGACCCCTTCTTTCGCGCATCGCGCTTACGCGAAACATGGCGCTTCATCGCGCGGTTCGTTGATCCGCGCACGCGTTATTTCGTCTGGTCGGTCAGCGACCCGATGCCGTTTTTCGCCAGCCTCGTGCTGCCGCTTCTACGTCGCCTTTCAAGGCGTTGAGCGCAAATGCGCGAGACGCGGCACCAACGCGTCCACCGCATTGGCGATGACGCGATAACACGTTGCGAAATACGCGGGCCCAAGTCGATGCGGATCGTGAATATGCGGCCGCGAAGGTTGCGCGAAGACACCCAGCAGCGCGGTCTTGTGCGGCAGCGTTGGCATCACGCGCTGAAACGCCGCCAAATGCCGCGTCTCCATGAACAACAACAAATCGCCGTTCGCAAACTTAAAGTCGTCGATATCGGTCGCGCGATGCGGTTCTAGATCAATGCCGAAGGTACGCGCGGTGGCGATGCCTACCGCGTCGGCTAAATCCCCGGTGGATGCGCTCAAGCCAAACGACGCGGACGGAATGCCCAAAGCGCGCGCGTAACGATCGGCGAACGGACTGCGGCAAATATTGCCCGCGCATACGAACACCAACCGTCGCACCGCCAGATGATCGCCCTCGAACCGCGCGCCCTTCACGCCCGAAGCCAATTGCACATGCGTAAGCCCAAGGCGAATCAGGCCGCGATAAGTACCGTAACGATCATTGATGGGCTTAAGTAAGGACATGATGTTCACGCGTTCGAAGGCGCGCGAGTATAGGCGGATCGATCGCGACTACGACAACCGTCCGTCATATCGCCACGCGCGTACTTTCGACGCCGTAATGCGCCGCGCCTAAACCAGAACGCTTAAGGCCGTTTGTTAAAATCGCGCGGCCTCGCGCGGTCCTTGGGTATCGCACAACCGGTTGATTAATTAATAACGCGCCAGGTATTCATCTTCGTTCGCCCTGCCATCGCGCCCGTTTAGCCACCGCGTTACGGAGTGCGTCCCGTTTTCAAGGAATACCGCCATGACCGCCACCCTCGATATCGAGCGCGCTCGCT
>DASTRU010000025.1:0-3859 GCA_035761045.1 Burkholderiaceae bacterium
GACGCGGTGCTGATCTTCAAACCCGTGGGAGGCGGTTGATGCAACACGAGCCAACCGACACCTGGCGAGTAGGCGATGTCGCGTTGACCAGCCGCTTCTTGCTGGGCACCGCGAGCTACCCCTCGCCGCAAGTACTGGCCGACGCGATCGTCGCGGCGCGAACGCAAGTCGTGACGATTGGCCTGAAACGCACGCTCGCCGCGGCGGGCGATAACGGCTTCGTCGCCATCGTGCGCGAGGCCCTCGCGCGCACCGGCGCGCGCTTGCTACCCAACACGGCCGGATGCCGCACCGCGCGCGAGGCGGTGCAACTCGCCTATATGGCGCGCGAGTTGTACGACACGCCGTGGATCAAGCTCGAAGTGGTCGGCGACGAATACACCTTGCAGCCCGACCCGTTCGAACTCGTCGCGGCGGCCACGCAACTTACGCGCGATGGCTTCACCGTGTTTCCGTATTGCACCGATGATTTGGTCACCTGCCGTCGCTTGCTCGACGCGGGTTGCCCATTGCTCATGCCGTGGGGCGCGCCGATTGGCTCGGGGCAAGGGCTGCTCAATCCGTTCGCGTTGCGCACGCTGCGCGAACGTTTACCCGACGTGGTGATGATCGTGGACGCGGGCATTGGCACGCCGTCGCATGCCGCGCAGGCGTTGGAGATGGGGTTCGACGCGGTGTTGTTGAACTCGGCCGTCGCGCACGCGCGCGACCCCGTCGCGATGGCGCGTGCCTTCGCCTTGGCGGTGGAAGCGGGCCGTCTCGCCTGGCATGCCGGCACGATGGCCAAGCAAGACTTCGCCGTGCCCAGCACGCCCGTGTCCGGCGAGCCGGTGTTGTTGGGGACGATCTCATGAGCCGGCCGGTGGTGTGGAGCATCGCGGGCACCGATAGCGGCGGCGGTGCCGGCTTGAGTGCCGACCAACGCACGGCCGACGCGTTCGGCGTGCATCTGTGTGGCGTGGTCGCCGCCGTGACCGCGCAAAACTCGCAACGCGTCGAACACATCGCGCCGATGCCAAGCGAGTTGATCGACGCGCAATTGCGCGCGCTCGGTTCCGACATGCCGCCCGTGGCGATCAAAACCGGCTTACTCGGCGGCGCGCAGCAAATCATTACCGTAGCTCGCGCGATTGATCGGCTTCGCGCCGAACGCCCAGTCGCGTTGGTCGTGGACCCCGTGCTTGCCGCCAGTACCGGCGCGCAGTTCGCCGATGCCGATGCCTTGGCCGCCTATCGCGACGAGCTGTTGCCGCGCGCGACCGTGGTCACGCCCAATCGTCGCGAGGCTTATCGACTTTTGAATGAACGCTTAGGCGACGATCGAGACCTAAGCGCTATCCCCGAACTCGCGCGCGCGTTACGCGCATACGGCGCCGGCGCGGTGTGCATCACGGGTGGCGATGCACTCGATATTCCCACTCAAGCCTTGGATTGGATGAGCAGCGAACACGCAAGCGGCTGGCTCACCTCGCAACGCATCCCCACCCCCAATACGCACGGCACCGGCTGCACGTTCGCCACGGCGATTGCATGCGCGCTCACGATGGATTTCGTTCCCGCCGACGCGATCATCCTCGCGAAGATGGCCACGACGCATGCGATTCGTCAGGGCTATCAAGCGGGTGCTGGCGCGGGACCTGTGCATGCGCATCCCGGCTTCGCCGATGACCGAACCTTGTTGCCGCGCATGTCATGGGGCGAGGCGCCATGGTTCGCGCAGCCGCGTGCGTTCGCGCCGCGACGGCTTGGGCTGTATGCGATTGTCGAAAGTATCGAACGCTTGCATGACGTATTGGCCGCGGGCGTGCGCACGATTCAACTGCGCATCAAACGGCCCGCTCGCCCAGACACGCCCTGGCACAGCGCCTTGCGTAGCGCGGTCCAACAAGGCGTTGCGGCCTGCCGCGCGGCCAATGCCGAACTCTTTATCAACGACCATTGGACGATCGCCCAAGAATGCGGCGCGAGCGGCGTACACCTGGGGCAAGAAGATTTGCTGGCGCTTGGCGAGGAGGCGCGACGCGCGATCGTGGAAAGCGGCATCGCACTCGGCATTAGCACGCATAGTCTCTGGGAGCTATGCCGCGCGCGCAGTTTGTCGCCCCGCTACATCGCGTGCGGACCGGTATGGCCCACGTTGACCAAAGACATGCCGTGGCGGCCGCAAGGCTTGGAGAATTTGCGTTGGTGGCGGCACATGGCGGGTACGCCGGTGGTGGCGATCGGCGGCATTCTCGAGCCCGAACAAGCACGCGCGGCCTCGCGCTGCGGGGTCGATGGCGTGTGCATCGTGCGGGCCTTAGGCGCGTCGCCTCAACACACCGCGCCTAAGTTCATCACCGCCTTGGAAATTGGACGGGGCGATCCGTTACCGCCAGTCCCCGCATTTCCTCGCCCGAGTTTGGTGGCTTGTCACCACGACTCGGTGGACTGTGTTTGCACCGACGGTGCGGTGAAGTAACGACGCGGTTACAAGCGAACCGTAGGGGCGCGACTCGTCGACGCGGACGTTGCTGAAGCAGCACCGTTAGTTGGGCTGGTTTGCATGAGTTGTTCATAACGACCCAGCCACTCGTCCTCGGTCGACAATATCGCCTCTATGTCGGCCGACACGCCCGGACGCCACAAGGGACAGTGCAAACCACGCGCTTGATACATGCTGCGATACGCGACTTCCAATTTGGCGGCACTACCGCGTAGGTCGAAACACGAATGCGCGGTCCACCAATACAAGCGCGCCGCTTTTTCCTTGAATACCGCGTCATCGGGCGCATCCATCGCCTCGCGATAAAGACGTCCGACATGCCGCCCCACCTTCGGCAAATCCGTGAACTTCGGATGAACAAACTCCCGCTCTTTCACATCGAGGGTCGTGTTCGATCCCGTGCCATTCAAAACGTCTTTATGAACGAATGACGTCATTGTCACGGTTTCATGCCGACCTTTGGATGTTGGCAAAGACCCCTGAATGACTAATTCCCCGACCGTTGTTAGCGAGGCGTTCTTTCCCGATATTTCTAACGAGGGCGCGACATACTTGCCCTCAAAATAATCGCGGCGATACAGCGGATGCTCCATCGCGCGCGTGCGGACGAAATCGCATTTTTTTCCAAGCGTCGTCCGAAGGTTAGGCCCCAACGCCGGCGTGCACCGAACCTCCAACGGATTTTGGTCTTTTTCCCAATAAATAAATAACTTACTCGGTGCATTGACGCGCACTTGCACGGCGTGATTCCAAAGTTCACGAAAGCACGTGATCTCGCCTTGCCGAATTTTTTCGCCGCCTTCCTCGATACCGCTACGTATGTGACGACCATACGCCCCTTGCTGCTTCTCGATAGTCTCCAATGGTTCGTCGACTTGATGCGGCCAAATGACGACGCCGGTTAGGCTTTTTTCACGCTCGCTCACCTCGGGCGCCGAAGGCGCGTCTCGAAATGCCTGCCCTGGCCAATGAGGATCGGCCGCGCTCATGCACAGCGCATTTCGTATGTGACTTAGGCTACCTTGTTCCGCCACGGCTTCTCGTTTGACCAATGCCGGATCCTCCCAAAGCGGATCCTGCTTAAGAGGAATGGATGACGACGCGGTCGTCGAACCGGGCGACGATAAATGCGCGGGCTGCGCCGCCGAATGATCGGCGTACCGATTTAACGAAAGGTTTGCAAAAACGCGAGAGAGCATGCTGATCGCGAATACACGCGTGGTTATAGACGAACGACGCTACCGCGCGCGGTAGGAGCCGACGAATTCGACGGCGCCGCATCCAACGGCTCAAGTTGCCTTAACTGTTCATAACGGCCCAGCCACTCGTCCTCGGTGCAGAGCATGGCTTCCATATCGGCGGCGATTCCTGGTC
>DASTRU010000026.1:0-2844 GCA_035761045.1 Burkholderiaceae bacterium
GGTCGTTATCGGACGTGGCGGCATTCATCGCCCTCGGACGAATCCAACGCTGCTGGCGCAACGTGGCCACGAGCCGCGACCGCATGCTTGATTCGGCGGTCTGTTCAAGCTCCTTAGGCGTTGTCTTGCGTTCCTCGACACGCTCGTTGCCAGCGCTATGCGAAAGCAGGCGATTTTCCTCGCCGGCGCTGGGTTCGGTGGCATCGGCGCGATGAACTCCAGGAAGCGCCGGGGATTGGTCTTGCCGATGAGGGGCAACCTGATCGTCGTCCGCACTCGGTGGACGAAAGCACGACAAGGGTAACGAATTGGCAATACGACGCAGCACTCCACTCACCTAATAAGACAAGCCTTGTTATTGGGTGAGTAATTTTTTCAACGCGGTTCCCGTCCAATGCTCAAAAGTTTTACCGTGAAGTCAGTTTTAAGCGGCTGGTTTTTAAAAAGCAGTCAGGCGCGCGAAGTGCCTATGGTTTGTTAAGAATCATGTTTCGTCCTTTATGTCGTTTCTAAAAGCCAAATCCATACGCCGTCGGCTGGTTCTTATCGTCGCCATCGGCTTGCTGCCGCTTGTCCTCTTCGGTGGATGGGGAGTCAAGGAAGCGATTGAGTCGCAAGGCGAAGAACTCGAACACGCAACGCTTGAACTCTCGCGCGCGCTCGCCACCGCCGTTGATTCGGAACTCAATGCCACGGTGGCGGCAGTGGCCGCGTTGGCCCGATCGGAACGATTACTTCAACGCGACATAGCTGGTTTTTACAATGTCGCGCGTCGTGAAGTAACCGCGCAACCCTATTGGGCCGAGGTGACTTTGACGAACGCGACAGGTCAGCTGTTATTCGACACCTCGTCGCCCTACGGTGCATCGGATATCCAAACGGCCGATCCAAAAAGCCTGCAAGCGGCGCTTGAGACGCGCAAACCGGTCGTGGGTCACGTTATCGTGGACCGCGCGGGCATTTCCGAATTCGCCGTTCGACAGCCAGTGTTTATCGATGGCGTGTTGACTTACGTGCTAACGGCGGCGGTACGGCCCGAACGCATTCTCGAAGTGGTCAATAAGCAGCAAGTTCCCCCCGACTGGATTATTTCCATTTTTGATGGCGCGAACCGTCGGGTCGCGCGTTCAAAAAACCATCAAAACACCTTAGGTGGCGCAGCCACGCCCTCGCTCGCGACGTTGTTATCGGGTCCAGCGAGCGAAGGCACGGGGGTAACGAAAACGCTCGAGGGCAGGGATTCGTATACGGGATTCACGCGCGTCGAAAAATACGGCTGGGTCGTCGTCGTGGGAAACGCCAAGGCGTCGAGTAAATTGGCGTTGGCTCGCAACGTGGCGTGGTATGTCGGCGGCATCGTGCTGTCGATCCTGTTTTGCTCGGCGCTTGCGTTAAGCATCGGACGCAAAATCACCAAGGGCATCGACCTCATGCGCGCCAACGCGGCGCGTTTGGGAGAAGGCCAAGACGTCTGGCTTGAGCGAACCGGTGTCAAGGAAGTCGACGAGATGGGGCTTGCACTTGAAGCGGCCTCGCGACGCCTTCAAAAAACAACCGACTCCTTGCGCGAAGCGTTAGACAAAGCCGCCGCGGATGCGCGCATGAAGGACGAGTTCCTCGGCATGCTCGGCCACGAATTGCGCAACCCTCTCGCGCCGATGCTGGCATCGCTTTATTTGATGGATCAAAAGTCCGACGCGTTGACGACGCGCGAGCGGCAGATCATGCGACGGCAAATTTCCCATATGCGCCGGCTCGTCGACGATTTGCTCGATGTATCGCGCATTACGCACGGCAAGCTCGAAATGAAGCGCCAGCCCGTGGACATACGGCTTATCGTCGAACATGCGATCGAGGCCGTGCGGCCGATCACGCAAGAGCTTCAACAGAACATCGAGCTCGATCTTGAACCAGATCCGATTTGGGTCATGGGCGATGAAACGCGTTTGGTTCAGGCGATCACCAACTTATTGACGAACGCGTTGCGCTTTAGTCATCGAACTCGTGTGTCGTTAACGATGCACGCCACGCGACATCACGCGCACGTGGTGGTGCAAGACGAGGGAGCGGGCATGACGCCTGAAACGCTCGCGCATTTGTTCGAGCCGTTTTATCAAGCGCCACAAACATTGGCGCGCTCCACCGGTGGTCTCGGACTGGGACTCGCCATCGTGAAATCCATCGTCGACGGTCATGGTGGCACCGTAAGCGCGCATAGCGAGGGGCCGGACCGAGGTAGTCGGTTTGAAATCGTTCTGCCCACGATCGCGCCACCGACGCTCGACGAATCGCCGCCTCGCGATCAAGCCTCGAAGAAGACGGGCCGCGTATTGGTGGTTGACGACAACATCGACGCGCTTGAAACCATATCGGATGTATTACGACTCGCCGGTCACGAGGTGCACACCGCTTCGCATCCGCACGCGGCGCTAACGGTAATCACGCGGTTACGGCCCGATGTCGCCGTACTCGACATCGGGTTACCCGACATGGACGGCTATCAACTCGCCACGACCGCCAAGAAAGCAGCGCCGCAGTGGAACGGCAAGCTCGTCGCGCTTACGGGCTATGGTCAGGATCTGGATAAAACTCAGGCTTTGCTTGCTGGCTTTTGCATGCATCTTAGTAAGCCGGCGGATCCCAACGCGCTGCTTGACGCGATCGAAACACTGCTCGAATCAGCGGCACCACGCAGCCTTATGTATTAGGTTGCGCTCTTTGCTGTGGGTGCGGATCAAGCAAATGACTTAGGTTTTTCGTGGCGAGAAACGACTGAGTCAACGCTCCCAAAATCTCTTGCGCGATTTCGTTGCTGACCTCGACGCCTAGGACTCGCCGCGCATC
>DASTRU010000027.1:0-7071 GCA_035761045.1 Burkholderiaceae bacterium
ATCGACGCCAGGCGATCGTAATGCCACCTCCGCGGCTGCGCGCATCGCCGTCAATGGCGTGCGTAATTCATGAGCCACGTTGCTGCTAAATGTTTCTAGTCGAACGAAGGCTGCTTCTAGTCGGACAATGGCGGCGTTGAAGGTGACGGCAAGCTCTTGCCATTCGTCACCCGTTGCAGGCACAGGAAGACGTTCGTGCAAATTGCCCGCGCTGACCGTGCGCGCTCGCGCGACGAAGCTTCCAAGCGGCGCCATCGTAACGCGAGCGAACTGCCAAGCGCCGAACGTAAGTAGCGCGAACGAGCCAAGCGTGGCGAACGTCAATGCTTGACCGAAACTACGAAACTCGTCGGACACGGAATGCGCAGGCCGCGCGACACGCAAGATGGCGTCCGCCCCGTCCACACGCAATGGCGCGGCCAATGCGCGGACTTTTAAGTCGTTGCGCAGGGACAGCGTGGTGAGACCCGTCGACCCTGGCTGCCACGGTGGCAAACGACGCACCCCCAGGCCCGCGATGTAGAACACCTCGTGGCCTTCCGGCGTCCATACATCGATGGCTGGCAAATCGTCGTAAGCCGCTAGCTCGCGTCGAGGAGGCTCCACCCAAATGAATTCGCCCTCCGCCCGTCGCAAGGACAGGCTCGCCACATCGAAATCAATGTGCAAACGACGATCGACCTCGGCGCTCGCGCGCGACCATAAATAGGCAATCGACAAGGCGGCGTGCAACAACAACAGCACGCCCATTAAAGCTCCTACACGTAGCGCTAGACGCAGCCGTGTGCTTAACGCCACGGCGGGTCCTGCCCAACGCAAAAGCCAACGCCTCGCACGGTATGGATCATTGGCCGCCAAGGAATCGCGTCGACCTTGCGACGCAAGCGAGCAATGTGAACCTCAAGCACGTTATCGATTGGCGTTGCGCGTTGCTCGAGCTTCCACACTTCGCGTTTGAGCGTCTCGCGCGCGACGGCCTCGCCGGGCCGACGCATTAAACACGCGAGCAAGTCAAATTCGCGCGGCGTGAGATCCAACGATGTCTCTTCCCGTGTGACGGTGCGCCCGATTGGATCAAGCACGAGATCGCCGCACACCAGCAACCCGGCCTCGCGTTGAGAGCGACGCAACAAGGCTTTGACGCGCGCGAGCAATTCGGCGAATCCAAACGGCTTGACGAGGTAATCGTCCGCGCCGCTCTCCAAGGCGACGACGCGATCGTTCATTGCGTCGCGCGCCGAGAGAATGAGGATCGGCAGTTGTGGCGCGGTACGGCGTACTTCCTTGAGTACCTCCGCGCCCCCCACCACTGGCAGCATCAAATCAAGCACCATGACATCGGGTACGCGTTCCTCGATCGAGGCGAGCGCCTGCCCCCCGTCTGGTGCAACACGAATGGAAAAACCTTCTTGATCCATTCCAGACGCAATCGCTGCTGCGGTTGCGCGGTCATCTTCGACTAATAGCAGTTCCGGCATGACGTCTCCCCGAAAGGCGTCATTGATCCTACCCTACCTAAGGCAATTATTTAGAGCTCTTAAGTTTTTGTCAGTTCGTTAGCTCAAAAATTAATAATTAACTTACCCCTAAAACTTATGGTCATAACACCAAATTTACCGATCTACTGCTGTTTGCCTCGCAGTGCGGTTTGATTTGACCAATAAATATTTAGGCGTGCGATTAAAAATCCTAAGTCGTTCCTAATAAATTAGTAACGCAGCGACCACAAATGGTTGCGTATCGAGGATTAGCACCGACGTCGTCTCGGTAATGCCAACAGCGCTCACATTTGGTGCGATTCGAGGGCTCGACCTCAATGCATTCGTCCTCGCGTGCAGCAACTTGGTGCACGCTGGCGCGGCTCGTGATCAAGACGTATTTCAGGTCTTCGCCCAATGCGTGGAGCAACGCGTATTTGTCGCCCGATACGTACAAATCAACCTCGGCTTGCAGCGACGAACCTAGTTTGGCGTCGGCGCGTAATGCTTCAATGGCTCGCATGACGTCGGCCCGTACCTCGCGAATATCGGCCCACTTAGCAAGCAGCGCGTCGTGGTCGGCGATGGCGGGAATTGCGTGGTAGTACTCGGTAAATATCGTGCCGCTCGCATTCGGCGAAAAAATCTTGAACGCTTCTTCCGCCGTGAAACTTAGGAAGGGCGCCATCAAGCGCAGCATGCTCGCCGTGATATGCCAAAGCGCGGTTTGCGCGGAACGCCGCGGCAAACCGGTGGCCGCCGTCGTGTAGAGGCGATCTTTCAAGATGTCCAAATAGAACGCGCCTAAGTCTTCCGAGCAGAAGGTTTGCAGCTTGGCCACCACCGGATGAAATTCGTAGCGTTCATACGCTTCGAGCGTTTCCGTTTGCAGGCGAGCGGTCAGCGCAAGCGCGTAGCGATCGATCTCAAGCATGTCCTCGGGTTTGACCGCATGCTGTTCGATATCGAAATCGCTCGTGTTCGCGAGCAAGAAGCGCAAGGTGTTACGGATGCGTCGATAGGCTTCGACCACGCGCTTCAAAATTTCGTCGCCGATGGAAAGCTCGCCGGAGTAATCGGTCGAGGCCACCCACAAGCGAATGATTTCGGCGCCGAGCTTGTCGCTCACCTCTTGCGGCCGCACCACGTTGCCTAAGGACTTACTCATCTTGCGTCCTTGCGGATCCACGGTGAAACCGTGCGTGAGCAAGGCGTTGTACGGCGCTCGGCCGTCGATCGCGGCGCCCGTGAGTAGCGAGGAATGGAACCATCCGCGGTGCTGATCACTACCTTCGAGGTAAAGATCGGCGGGCCACGTTAGATCTTCCGCGTGCGAGCCGCGCATGACGGTGCGATGCGTGGTGCCCGAGTCGAACCATACGTCGAGAATGTCGTTGATCTTGTCGTATTGATCCGCTTCGTTGGCGGGCAAAATGTCGGCGGCCGTCGCGCGGCTCCAAGCTTCGATCCCGCCTTCTTCGACGATTTGCGCGGCACGTTCGAGTAATTCGAGCGTGCGCGGATGTAATTCGCCGGTCGCCTTATGCAAGAAGAACGGCAGCGGCACGCCCCAATTGCGTTGGCGCGAGATGCACCAGTCCGGGCGATTGGCGATCATCGCGTGCAAGCGCGCTTGACCCCACGCGGGGTAAAACGTGGTGGCTTCAACAGCCTTCAACGCCGTTTGCCGCAAGGTTTCATCGACGTCTTCCGTTTGCGCGACGCCGCGCGTGTCGGCGGTGGGCGCATCCATGCGCACGAACCATTGCGACGTGGCGCGATAGATCAGCGGTGTTTTATGCCGCCAGCAATGCATATAGCTGTGGTCTTGCTTGCCCGCGTGAAGCAGCGCGCCCGCGTCGCGCAAGGCATCGATGATTTTTGGATTCGCATCCCAAATCTTGAGTCCGCCAAACAGCGGCAAGTCGGCGACATAAACACCATTGCCTTGTACCGGATTCAAAATTTCGTCGTTCGTCATGCCGTATTGGCGGCACGACGCAAAGTCCTCCACTCCATACGCTGGCGCGCTGTGAACAATGCCGGTGCCAGCCGTGGCTTCAACATATGTGCCGAGGTAAACCGGGCTGAACCGGCGATAGCCCTCATGCGCGTTGGCGAGCGGATGCATGAAGCGCACGCGCTCCAATTGCGCGCCGGTCGTCTCGGCCACGATGCGGCCTTCAAGTCCGTAACGCTGTAGGCACGATTCGACTAAGTCCTTCGCCAAGATCAACAAACGGTCGTTCGTCTCCACGAGCGCATACGCGAACTCCGGATGCATATTGAGCGCTTGGTTGGCTGGCAGCGTCCATGGCGTGGTGGTCCAAATGACCGTCGCGACGGGTTTATGCAAGGCGCTTAAGCCGAAGGCCTTTGCCACGCGATCCTCGTCCTCGTGCGCTAGCGCAAACGCCACGTCGACGATGGGCGTTTGTTTATCCATGTATTCGACCTCCGCCTCGGCCAACGCCGAGCGGCAGTCGAAACACCAATTCACGGGTTTGAGTCCGCGGTAAACGAATCCGCGCTCGACCATGCGTCCAAGCGCGCGAATCTCGTCGGCCTCGGCCTTGAAATTCATCGTGAGGTAAGGGCGGTCCCATTCGCCCAACACGCCAAGGCGCTTGAAGTCTTTCATCTGGCGCGCGACTTGTTCGGTCGCATACGCACGCGCTTTGGCTTGCACCTCGGCGCGTGGCAGTCCACGGCCGTATTTTTTCTCGATCTCGACTTCGATCGGCATGCCGTGGCAGTCCCACCCCGGCACGTACACGCCATCGAATCCCGCCAGGATCTTCGATTTGACGATGATGTCCTTCAGGACCTTGTTCACCGCGTGACCGATGTGAATATCGTTGTTCGCGTAGGGCGGCCCGTCGTGCAGCACGAACTTCTTCGCGCCTTTGCGTGCTTCGCGGATCGCGCGATAGATCTTCTTTTCTTCCCATTCGCGAATCCATTGCGGTTCACGCTTTGCGAGATCGCCCCGCATGGGAAACGGCGTTTCGGGCAAATTCAACGGGAATTTGGATGCGTCGGCGGACGATGCCGCCGGTTTTTTGTCGGCTTCAGCCATGAAGACTCCTTGGCCCCCTCGGGCTCTGCAAGAAGTTAAGGAAATCTGGCGATGCTACCGGAAGCCGCGTTCGGCAAACCAAGCGCGGGCGGCGCGCTCGTCGTCGGCGATCCCCAGGCGCAAGGCTTCGAGCGAGGCGTACTTCACCTCGTCATGCAATTTGGCGCAAAACTCGACGCGCACAAGCCGGCCATACGCATCGCCTTGCCAATCGAGCACATGCGGTTCGAGCAACACTCGCCCGGCGTCCTCGACCGTGGGCCGCACGCCGAGTGACGCGACCGCGTTGAGCGGGTGGTCCGCCAAGCCATGCACGCGGGTAACGAAGATGCCCGTGACGGCCGGACGTCGATGATGAATCGCGAGATTCAGGGTCGGAAAACCCAGGGTGCGGCCAAGCTTGCGCCCATGAATAACGCGTCCCGAAATGCTGTAGGGGCGCCCCAGCATGAGCGCGGCGCGGTCGAAATCCGCGGCCGCCAACGCATGCCGCAGCGCGCTCGAACTTACTCGGTCGCCATGCTGATTCACCACGGTTGGCATCGCTTCGACCTCGAAGCCATACGTCGCGCCCGCGAGTTGAAGCGAGGCGAAATCACCGCCGCGTTTGGCGCCGAACCGAAAATCGTCGCCGACAAGAACGTGTTTCGCGTGACAGCCCTCGACGAGCACGTCCTCGATGAATTGTTGCGCGGTGAGCGAGGAAAACCGCGCGTTGAAGCGTTCGACGATCACGCGGTCCACGCCGCACTCGGCGAGTCCTTCGAGCTTGTCGCGCAAATTCGCGATACGGGCCGGCGCGCGCGAGGGATCTCCCGACATATGCGCGAAATACTCGCGCGGATGCGGCTCGAACGTCATGACCGCGCTTGGCAAGCGGCGAGAGCGCGCGAGTTCGACCAGCCGTTTCAATAGCACTTGATGGCCGCGATGAACGCCGTCGAAGTTACCGATTGTCAGTACGCAAGGCGTACGAGCATCAGCGTTTGGCAAGCCACGAAAGACGTGCATTGAGGAATCGGGTAAGGCGGGAGCCGGCGCATTGTAAGGCGACGGTAGAATCCGCCGCTTGCCCGCTTGGCGTCTCGTCGTTTCCCATCTCTTTGGTTGTTCGCGTGAAAAACGTTGTCGTTTTGATTTCCGGTCGTGGGTCCAACATGGAGGCGCTGTTGCGTACGGCGCATCAAGATGATTGGGCCGCGACGATTCCCGCGCGCATTTCGGCGGTCATTTCCAATCGCCCGCACGCCGGAGGACTCGCGATCGCGCACGAGCATGGGGTCGCGACCGAGGTGGTCGATCACACGGCGTATCTCGATCGCGAGACGTTCGATGCGGCGCTTGCGCGATCGATCGATGCCTACGCGCCCGATCTCGTGGTGCTCGCCGGATTCATGCGCATTCTTACCGCCGGGTTCGTCGAGCGTTACGCGGGACGGCTGCTCAATATCCATCCGTCTTTATTGCCCGCGTTCCCGGGATTGGCCACGCATCGCCGCGCGTTGGAAACCGGTGTCAAGCTGCACGGAGCCACCGTGCACTTCGTGACGTCCGCGCTCGACCTCGGGCCCATCGTGATTCAAGGCGCGGTGCCCGTCATGCCAAGCGATGACGAAAACACCTTGGCGGCCCGCGTTCTAAACATCGAGCACCGTATCTTGCCGACCGCCGTGCGCTGGTATTTAGAAGAGTCGTTGAGCGTCGCGCACGACGTCGTCGTTCACCGCGAGGCGTTGGCGCAATGGACGGTCGCGGCATGAAGAACAAAGCTAATCAACGCGACGATCGACGTCGTTCAACAAAGAACGCCTCGCCACTTCGACGCTCCACGCGCGCATCGGCGTCCGACGCGCCGCGGTCCGAGGATCCCGCCTTCGCGCACGCGCTTGCCGCGCTCGATGAAGTCATGCGCTTCGACGCGGCGGCCGACGGTGTGTTGTCGCGTTACTTTCGCGCTCATGCGTCGCTGGGATCCCATGCGCGCGCGGCGATCGCCGAAGGCGTCTATGCCGTGTTGCGGCAACGGTTGGTGTACCAACATTTCGCGCAATCGGGTCAAGGGCCGCTTGCTCGGCGGTTGATGCTGCTCGCATTAACGGATCTGGGGCTCGATACCCGGCGTGCCACGGACGCCGACGAACAGCGCTGGCTCGCGCACATCGCGAGCATCGACCGTTCAACGCTGCCCGCCGAAACCCGCAGCAACATGCCGAGTTGGCTATGGTCGCGCCTAACCGCGCGATATCCGCAAGCCGAAGTGTTGGCGCTGGCCGATGCGTTGAATCAACCCGCGCCACTCGATTTACGCGTGAACCGCTTGCGCATGTCGCGCGAACAGGCCATCGAACAACTGAACGCGAGCGGCCCTGGGTACGAAGCGATCGCCACGCCCTACGCGCCGGATGGCGTGCGTCTCGCGGGTAAGCCGTCGTTGCAGCGTCACCCGTTGTTTGAAAACGGCACGTTGGAAGTTCAAGACGAAGGCTCGCAGCTTCTCGCGCATTTGGTCGCGCC
>DASTRU010000028.1:0-6149 GCA_035761045.1 Burkholderiaceae bacterium
CGGGCCAAGCAAACGGAACCAATACGGCCGATGGATGCTACTTAGGGCTTGAAAATGGCGAGAAGGTGATCAATCAACCCATTACCTTTGGCGGGCTTACTTATTTCTCCACCAGCAAGCCCGTGCCGCCGAGCGCGAATAGCTGTTATCGCGGGCAATCCACCGCGTACGAGTTGCCTTTGTATTGCCGGCCGCCTAAGTCGCAAACGCTGATGACCGATGGCTTGCCGCCGTCGCCCGTGGTGGGGTATGTCGAGATCAACGGCAAGCTTCAACCGTTCGTGATTGGCGGCATCAATAACAAGGCGTCGTCGATCGAGGCGAAGAAGCCCGACATTCCCATTCCGTCCAAGCGCAAGCGCACGTACTGGTACCTCGACAACAAGGACCGCTAACGCACGTCACGCGCGTTCGTACACCACGAAATCGAACGCGAGTCCATCGGCCGAACGATGCGGCTCGCGCGAGATCTCGCGCCACGCGTCGCCCAGGGCGGGAAAGTAGGTGTCGCCCGGTATGTCGGCGGCGATCTCGGTCACGATCGCGCGATGCGCGCGCGCTAGCGCGTCGATAAACAGTTGCGCGCCGCCAATCACGCACGCTTCCTCGACCTGCGCGCATAAGCGCATCGCATCGTCCAACGAGCTTGCGCGTTCGCACCCGTCATGCCGCCACTCGGCGTTACGCGTGACGACGATATTGCGACGACCCGGCAATGGGCGACCGATCGAATCGAAGGTGCGCCGCCCCATGATGATCGGCTTACCGAGCGTGACGCGTTTGAAATGCGCGAGATCCTCCGGCACATGCCAGGGCAATGCGTTGTCGCGGCCAATCACGCCATTGGCCGCGCGCGCGACGACGATGGTGAGCCGCATGTCACACCGCCACCGGCGCCTTGATGGCGGGATGCGGGTCGTACCCGGCGAACTCGAAATCGTCCAAGGCGTAATCGGAGATCGACGGCGGGCGGCGCTTGATGACCAACCGCGGATACGGGCGCGGCGTACGTGAAAGTTGCGTGCTCACTTGCTCGAAATGATTGCTATAGACGTGGCAGTCGCCACCTGTCCAAATGAATTCACCCACATCGAGATCGCATTGCTGCGCGACCATGTGCGTTAGCAACGCATAGCTTGCGATGTTGAACGGCACGCCTAAAAAAATATCGGCGCTGCGTTGGTACAACTGGCAGCTTAGGCGGCCCTCGGCCACGTAAAACTGAAAGAACGCATGACAAGGTGGCAGCGCCATATTGTCGAGTTCCCCAACGTTCCAGGCACTGACGATAATGCGGCGCGAATCGGGATTGGTGCGAATCGCATGAAGCGCTTGCGCGATCTGGTCGATATGCCGGCCATCGGGCGTGGGCCACGAGCGCCATTGCACGCCGTAGATCGGGCCTAAGTCGCCATCCTCGCGCGCCCATTCGTCCCAAATCGTCACGCCGCGTTCTTGCAACCAACGCGCGTTGCCATCGCCGCGCAAGAACCACAAGAGTTCGAGCACCACGCTTTTCACGTGCACTTTCTTCGTGGTGATGAGCGGAAAGCCGCGTCGTAGATCGAAGCGCATTTGATGACCGAACACGCTGCGCGTGCCGGTGCCGGTGCGGTCGGTTTTTTCAACGCCATGCTCGAGCACATGGCGCATGAAATCTTCGTACGGCGTGGGAATAGGCGGGGATGAAAGGGCGGCGGAGTTCATGACCGCATTGTCGCGCAACGCGGCCGCGCGCCCAATTCAATGAACTACACGGGCGCGGCGGATTGCAACTTTGCCGCCATGGCGTCGTGGCCAAAACGGCGAGCAAGCGCCGCGGGCGTTCGTCCTTTTTTGCAAAGTAGGCTGGGGTCGGCGCCACGATCAAGTAGGAGTTGCGCGAACTCGACATTTCCCACATCGGCGGCGCAATGCAAGGCCGTATAGCCGTCCCAGTGATCCCGTTTGTTGATCGAAACGCCATGGTTGAGCAAGCGCTCGACGATGTCGCGCGACCCCTTTTCGATCGCGACGCGAAGCGCCATCGGAAAACCAAACGAGTCGTGAACATCGGCCTTGTGTTCAAGCAAAAGCGCGATGACGTCGCGATGACCTTCCCTTGTCGCCATGACGAGCGGTGCTTCGGTACCACTGAGTTTGTTCGGATCGGCGCCATGTTCAAGCAAGGCGTGCGCGATGGCCGCGTGGTTCAGTGCCACGGCGATATGCAAGGGCTGCTGCGCGTCCATGTCGCTTATCGCCGTGCTGGCGCCACGGCGCAACAGCGTTCTAACCATATTGAGGTCGCTGGCCTCGACCGCCGTATGCAGCGCCGTGCGATGTCCGGCATTGAAGCTATCGATGTCGGCTTGATGGTCGAGCAACGCGTTCACGACGTGCAGATGCCCATTCTCGGCGGCGCGATGCAAAGGACGGTCGCGCATTGAATTCTCGGCGTGAACGCTGGCCTTCTTTTTAATCAGCGCGATCACTGCCGCGAGTGCTCCTTTCTCGGCGGCAAGATGCAAGGGCGTGGCCTTGTCGGCCCGGCGGATGTTGACCCGCGCGCCTTGTTGAATCAGCGCGAGCGCGGCGTCTTGGTTGCCATGCTCCAAGGCGGCGATCAAGGGCGACACGCCCGTTTTACTGCGTGTGTTCAATGAGATGTTGCAATCGGCCAAGCGTTTGAACCGCTCGCCCAACGAGATCGGTTCGGTCCCCGCGATTTGGGTTTGATCCGAAAATTCTCGGCCCACGCGCGCGATGTGATGGATCCACTGTTCGCCTTCGACGCTATTGGGGTCGTGCACGGGCACATCGAGCACGCCGGTGCGCATTAGCGTCGTGACGCCAAAGAACGCGCGCCGATGCGTGCCCTCGACGAAGAGCGCGTCGAACGCGGCATGAAAATCCGGACGCGACGGATGCGTGCTGAGAAATTGAACGAGGGCTTGAATATTCGCCGCCGCCTCGGAGCTCACATGCATGCGCGCGGCGGCGTCCTCGTTAAGCGATAAGCCAAGCTCGCGCAAGGACTGGAGCAATTGTTGATCACGAGGCGCGGCGTGCGCTTGAACCGCACCCCCCGAAGGTGGCTGATTGGTTTGACGAACGGTCGCTTGCGCGACGGTTGCTTGCGGGGATGGCGCTAATCCAAAACAGCGCCCAATGATGCTTCGCATAAGGAGATACCTATAAAAAAGCCGCGCATGAGACGCGGCTTCTTAAGTACCGTTTGCGCCGGTTTGCGTTCCCTAGCTCTCGGGGAACGCCCGCGACCTTAGCGCGACCCTTGCGCGACTTGTTGCTCGCCCATGTAGATCTCGACCCGACGGTTTTGCGCGCGGCCGTAATCGCTGTTGTTGTCGGCGACGGGTTCGCGTGAGCCGCGGCCATCGATGGCTACGCGGTTTGGATCGACGCCGCGTTGCGCGAGGTAGTTGCGCACGCTGGAGGCGCGATTGATCGAGAGCGGATCGTTGATCGCATCGCTTCCAGTGCTATCGGTATGACCAATGATGCGCACGGTGGCCGACGGGTTTTGCGTAAGGCCCGAGGCGAATTGGTCGAGGATCGGTCGCATGTTCGGCTTGATGTCGGCGCGGCCGCTATCGAACGAAAAGTCGCTCGGCACGTTGAGCTTGAGTTGGTTGTCCGCCGTCTTGGTGACGGCGACGTTCGTGCCTTGCGTGGCTTGCTCCATCTGCCGCTTTTGGTCTTCCATGCGGCGCGACCATAAATAGCCGCCCAACGCGCCCACGCCCGCGCCCACGGCGGCGCCGGTCGCGGTGCTACGGCCGCGATGCCCGCCGGCGGTGGTGGCGCCCAAAATCGCGCCGGCCGCGGCGCCGATGCCCGCGCCGGTGGCGGTGCCGCGTTGGGTGTCGTCCATGTTGGCGCAGCCGGTGCTGACCACACCCACGATTAATGCAAGAGCGATGGCTTGGTTTTTCATGATGGTCTCCAAAAACAAAGAAATTGCCGCGGCGGATTTTGACGTCGCATGCGTCGTTCCGGCGCACGCGACTCTTAAACGATGTTGTGTTTGCTAAACAAGCGGTAACACGATGTCGCTGCCGTCCTTGTCGATCAAGCGGCCCACTTGCGGCAGCGTGGGCTGCGGGCCGCTGTCCTCATGCGCCACGGTAAAGCCGTTACGGCCCGCCGCCTTGGTCGAATAAAGCGCGCGGTCGGCCTCGCGCATCAAGCGTTTCACCGTCGTGCGGCCGCCGCGCACGAGGGCCACGCCGATACTCGTCGTTACCGTGAGATCGCCGCCGCCCACGCGAAATGGCACGCGCATCGAATCGACGATCTTGCGCGCGACGAGCGAGGCTTCTTCCTCGTTCTTCAAGCGCTCGACGATCACGATGAACTCGTCGCCCGCGATGCGCGCGACGAAGTCGAGTTGCCGCACGCTCGCGCGCAAGCGCCGCGCGAATTCCTTGAGCACCGAATCGCCGGCCACGTGGCCCATCGTGTCGTTGATCTTCTTGAAGTAATCCACGTCGAGATACATCAACGCGACCACGCCACCCGAGGCGCGACCACGATCGAGCGCGGCGGGCAGGGCTTCGTCGAAGGCGCGGCGGTTGGGCAAGCCGGTGAGCGTGTCGGAGCGCGCCAGCTCGGCGAGTTGACGTTCCGCGAGCTTAAGCGGCGTGACATCGTGGCTAATGCCATACACGCCCACGATCTCGCCGCGACTATTGCGGTGAGGCAGCCAAGCGCCACGCACATGGCGTTCGCCCTGCTCGGTGACGAAGGTTTCCTCGAACTCGACTTGCTCGCCCGCGATCGCGCGCTTGAGCTGCGGCTCGAGCCGCGCGAACACATCGGGCGGATACACATCGCGCATCGGTTGATCGGTGATCTCCGATAACGGTCGGCCCAACCAGCGTTCGTACAAGCGGTTGTTGAAGCGGTACACGCCTTCCTTGTCGATATAGCTAATGAGCGCGGGCACGTTGTCGGCGATCAGGCGAATGCGCTGTTCGCTTTCGGCCAATTGCTGTTGCATGCGTTTGGCGTCGGTGATGTCTTGAATCAGCGCGAAAAAGCCAGCGATGCTGCAGTCGTCTTGGATATCGGGCACGTAATCCACGAGCTCGACGCGCATGCGGCCATCGCGATGGACGATGCGCTCGAAATGCTCGCGATAGCCTTGCAGCGCAAGCTCCACGTGGCTGCGCGTTTGTTCCCACACAAGCGGCCCAAGCACCTCGGCCACGTGGCGGCCCGCGATGGTTTGATGATCCACGCCGAACGCGTCCTCGAAGCCATCGCTTGCGAACACGAAGCGCGAATGCCGGTCGGTGTAGGACACCAGCGCCGGAATGTTGTTGGCGATCAGCCGCAGCCGCTGTTCGCTTTCCATGAGCGAGTGCTGAATGCGTCGCGTCTCCGTCACGTCTTGCACGAGCGAGAAGTAGCCGGCGATGGTGCCGTCGGCCTTCACGTCGGGCACGTAGTCGACTTGCGAAGTCCAGGCCTTGCCGTCGCGCATGTCCACGCGCTCGAAGCGTTGGCGGTAGCCGGCGAGCGCCGCGCGAATATGCTCGCGCGAGAACTCGTAGGCCGTGGGGCCGAGTATTTCGGCCTCGGTCTTGCCGATGATGGCCGAAGGCGCGGGCAGGCCCGGCACGGGTTGTCCGCCGCAAAACCGAATGTGCTCGTTGCGATCGGTATAGGCGATGAGCGCGGGCACGCTGTCGATGACGAGGCGCAATTGCGCGCGGCTTTCTCGCAACTCGGTCTCGATCGCGTGGCGCGACGTCATCAACTCGTTATAGGCGCGCGCGAGGTCGCTGATTTCGTCGTTGCCGCGTACCGGCAAGCGAATTTGCGCGGTCGGATTGCTCACCGCTTCCTTCAACTCGTCGCGCATCACCGCAAGCGGATTAAGCGAGCGGTACAGCAAGGCCCACAGCAAGGCGGCCGCGACCAGGATGAACGCGGCGCTCACCATCGCGATGCGGCTGCGGCTGGAATTCACGCTGACATAGGCCTCGCTCAGTGGATATCCGGCCGCGATGACCCACGGCACGGTCTCGAGCGCTTCGTACGCCACGAGCGCGGGCGCGCCATTGGCGGCCAAGCCTTCGACCACGCCTTCGCTGCCCGAAAGCGCGCGATGCATTTCCGGCGCGAGCTCGCCTGGCTTAACG
>DASTRU010000029.1:0-6398 GCA_035761045.1 Burkholderiaceae bacterium
GAGCGCGTCGAACAAACGGCGCGCGAGCGCGAGGCCAAGCATCGACGCTTCATCGATGACCACGAGCCGCGCGGGCAAGGGCCGGCCCGCGTGATGACGCGGCCTTCCGCCTTGCGGGTCGAGGCCCAAGAGTGCGTGCACGGTGCGCGCTTCGATGCTTAGGCGCGCGCGCACGTCGGCATCGGGCGCGAGCGCGTCGAGTTGCATGCGCACCGCGTCGCTCATGCGCGCGGCGGCCTTGCCAGTGGGCGCGGCCAAGGCGATCGACAAATCGGGCACGACGCTCAACGCCGCGAGCAATAACCGCGCGATGGTGGTTGTTTTGCCGGTGCCCGGTCCGCCACACAACACGCATGCGCCACGCGTAAGCGCGACGCCCGCGGCGATGCGTTGCCAATCACGTTCGTTATCGCCGCCATGCGCGCGCGACGACGCGAACCAGCGATCAAGCGCCGCGCGCAAGCGGTCGGCCGACGCGAGCGGCGCCGGGCCGCACCGCACGCGCCATCGCGCCGCGATCGCGTGTTCATAGGCGTGATACCGCGCAAGCGCCAAATGCGCATGCGCATCGAGCACGAGCGGCCGCTCGGTCCACGCGCCATGCGCCATGCCCACGACGGGGCTACGACTTAAGCGCGCGACCCATTGCTCGTCGCCGCCGCCGTCATTGGGTGAAACGGCGAACGCGGCAAGCTCGTTCAACGGCAGGCGCGCATGGCCTTGCGCTTCGGCGAACATCAGCGCGCGCGCCGCGCGTTCGATCCACGGCGCGTCGTCGGCCTCGCCGTCCGCTTGCAGATGATGCGCGGCGATCACGCGGCCGAAGGCGTGCGCGAAGGCATCGAAGCCTAAGTCGTCGTCGCGACGCGCGCCGGCGATGGTGGAAAACGTCAATGCGCTCATGCCGCGTCCTTCAAACCCGTGTCGAACAAGGCGTCTGCCGCTTCGATCAAGGCGCGCGGCACGGTGAAGGCCGCCACGCCGTGCAAGGGCATGCGCGAGGACATGCCGCGCAAGAACATCCAATACGCGCCGCCAACGTGGCTCGCGTAGTCGTAATCGCGCAATCGGTGGCGCAACCAGCGATGCAAGGCCACCGTGTAAAGCAGCGCTTGCAGCCGGTACATATGCGCGTGCATCGCCGCGTCGATATGCGCGGGCGAGTACTCGGCCAACGACGCGCCAAGCCAGTTCGATTTGTAATCGGCCACGTACCAACGGCCGCGATGAACGAAGGCCAGATCGATATAGCCCTTAAGCGCGCCGCGCCAATGGCTGGACGCGATGTCCTCGATCGGCCAATCGTGTTCGCGCGCCAAGCTGGCGAGCGTGGAGAAATCAACGCCGTCGAGCGGCAACAAGAATTCGAACTCGCGGCGTTGCGCGGCGCGTGGCACGTCGCGCAGCGCAAACGGCGCGTGATGGTCAAGCGCGGGCAAGGGCGTGCTGGCGATGTCGTCGAGCCACTGCGCCACATCGTCGCTCGAACAACCCGCGCGTTGCTCGACACCGAGGCTCGCGAGTCCTTGATGAACCGCGGGCAGCCAGTGCGCGCGATCGGTTTGCCAATCGATGGTTTCCATCATCGCGTGCAATACGTCGCCAGCCGCCGCGCCGCGTGGAAACGCGAACCGCGCGTCGAGCCGCGCGAGGCGAGGCGTGGCGGGCGTGGGCGCGGCTGGCTCGTCGGCGCTTAATGCATCGGCGATCGCGGCGTCCACGAACTCGTCGTGCTCGGGCGATTCGGCGAACACCTCGGGCGCGCGATGCGCGATCGCGCTAAAGCTTGCGGTATGCAAGGCCGCAAGTCCGGCGCGGCGAAACGTCTTCGCGGCGTGCAATGCGGCGGCGTTGCTTGATGCTTGGGTGCGCTCGACGCTTGTCGCGCTCGTTTGCGCATCCACGCGTTCGATCGCGATCGCGTCGGGCGCCGCTTGCTGGTGTTGGGCTAGCGATGCATCCCAATCGCTGGCGTCGCTCGATGGTCCACCCAGCCACCAGGCCAACGGCGACGCCTCGATGCCGGGCAAGGGGCCGACGATCACATGGCAACGTTGCTTGGCGCGCGTGAGCGCCACATAGGCCAAGCGCAACCGTTCTTCGTACGCTTCGCGCTCGGCGGTTTCGCGCGCGTGAGGATCGCCGTCGAAATCGAGCGCGGCCACGCCGTTGCGGTCATGAAAGAACGCGGGGCGAAAACCGCGTGGCGGCGACAAGCGCGCGGTCCATAAGGTCGGCAAGAACACGACCGCGTATTCGAGACCTTTGCTTGTATGAATCGTGCGTACTTGCACTAAGTCCGCATCGCTTTCGAGTCGTAACTCGGTGTCGGTGCCGCCATGGCCTTGCGCGATCGCGCGGCGTAGCCAGCCAACGAGTGCGTCGGCCGCGTGCAAACGCGCTTGTTCTTGTTGCAACAGTTCGCCCAGTTGGGCGAAGTTGGTCAAGCGCCGTTCGCCACGCGGCGTGCATGCGATGCGCGCGTATCCGCCGTGGCTGAACAACGCGTCGCGCAACATCGGCAGCGGGCCGCGCGCGCGCCAGAGCTGCGCCAAGCGCGCGATTTCTTGTCGCCAGTAATGCGAGCCGCCTAAATCGTCGTCGAGCCGCGCGAGCGCGGTCGCGTCAAGCCCAAAGATGTCGAGCGCGAGCGCGGCGCGAAACGCGCGCGTGCGTTGCGGCTGCGCAAGCGCGATGAACAACACGAGCAGATCGCGCGCTTCCGCGCTTTCAAAGACCGACTCGCGCGAGCGCAACGCGCTACCCAAACCAACGCGCGCCAACGCACGCGCGGCCACCACGGCTTCGCGATGCGTGCCGACCAGCACCGCGATATCGCGCGGCTGCAAGGGCGTGCGCGTGCCGTCGGGCGCGACCATCGCGGCGCTACCGTCGAGCATGCGGGCGATACGCGCGGCGCAGGTGTTCATCGCGGCCGACAAGGCGTCGTCCTTGGACAAGGGTTCGTCGGCGTCGAGCCGAAGCCATACGAAGGGTGGCGTGTCGTGCGCCTCGCCTTCGATGCGCAAGCGGGCTTGCGCGCGGTGGCTTGGCCGCGCGGGGTCGAACACGATGTCGTCGATGCCAAACGGCGGCGCGCGCCGCGTGAACAGGGCATTGAAGGCGGTTAGTAATCCGGCGCACGAACGATGGTTTTCGACCAAGGCGCCCGCGCGTTCGGTGTGCGAACGCGCGTGCAGATAACTCGCGAGGTCTGCGCCGCGAAACGCGTAAATCGATTGCTTCGGATCGCCGACGTAATACCGCGCCACGCCTTCGGCCCGCGCGTAAATCGCGTCGAAGATCCGGCATTGCAAGGGATCGGTGTCTTGAAACTCGTCGATCAACGCGGCGGGCCAGCGCTGCGCGAGCCGTTGGCCGAGCGTGGGCGATTCGCGCAAGGCGCGGTCGAGGTCGAGCAATAAATCGTCGAACGCTTGTTGGCGCACCGCGCGCAGCCGTTCGCGCAAGGCGCGCGTCGCGCGTTCAAAGCTCGTGCGGCGAAACCAAGCGAGCAACGGTTCGCGCAAGGCGTGCAAATCCGCGTAGGCCGCAAGCAACTCGTCGATCGCATCGAACACCGCGTGCTTGGGTGCTTCGCACGCTTTCTTAAGCGCGAACCCCGAGGTGCCTAATTTTTTCAGCCAGCCAAGCATGTCGTCGTCGAGCAGTGGCAAGGCGTGATCGCATGCGAGTCGATCGAGCGTCGCGCACCAGCGGCGCACCGAAGCTTCGCGATAACTATTGCGATTCAAGCTCGGGTGGCTCAAGAGGATGTCTTCCACCGCGTCGCGATGCGCGAGCCATTGCACGCGCGTTGCCCGCCACGCGCGCGCCGCGTGCTCGAAGGCGGGCGCTGCATTCGCCGGCGCCTCGCCGCCGATGAGCGTGACGTCGTGGCGCGACGCTTCGCCGCGAATCCACCGCGCCATCGCCTCGGGCGTGCGCTCGGTCGCGATGACGAGGGCGGCGAACCAAGCGTGCGCGGCGTCGGGCACCACGTGCGCATCGTCGGCGCTCGCCGCCAGCACGCGCGCGCGCCAACCGTCGGCCACGCATTGCGCGAGCAGCGCGTCGTCGTCGGTGATCAACTCGACGTCAAACGCGCGGCCGGCCGAGATCGGCCGCTCGGCCAAGGCGCGTTGGCAAAAGCCGTGAATCGTGTGGATCGCCGCGTCGTCGAAATTGCGCAAGGCCGCGTCGATGCGCGCGCGCGCGGTCGCCGCGTCGAAGTCCTCGCGCTCGCGCATCGCGTCAAGCCACAACGCGGGGAAGGTGTCGTTCGTCGCGCGGCCGTCGAGCGCGTCGCGCACGTCGGCCAATCGCGCGCGAATGCGATCGCGCAATTCGGCGGTGGCCGCGTCGGTGAAGGTGACGACGAGAATGTCGCGAATCTCCAAGCCGCGTTCGGCGATAAGCCGCGCGACGAGCCCCGATACCGTCCACGTCTTGCCGGTGCCCGCGCTCGCCTCGATCGAGCACAAGCCCACGAGCGGCGCGGTCAGCGCAAGCGGCAACGCGGCGGGTGCGTTTAAGTCGTTCATGCGAGCACCTGTTGCACGATCTCGTCCACGCCCTTGACGGTTTCGACGATGGCTTGCGCCATCGGCACATACAGGCGTTCGACGAGCGTCGCGAAATCGTCGTCGCCGAAGGTGCTCGTCGCGCCTGGAAAATCCGCCGCCCGCGGCACGCGGCTCCAAGCGTCGCCGAGCAACATGCGCCACCACGGATCGTCGGCCTCGCCTTCGCCAAAGTCTTGCGGCGCCCAGCACGCGCGCTGCGCGGCGTCGAGCGATTCGCCGCGCGCGACGCGCCACGCGGTTTTCGGCGGACATATCAAGGGACTGCGTTGCGCACGTTGGTAATCGTCAAGCAGCACGCCAAGCAACGCGGGCGCGTTCTCGCACGGCGCGAGCGCGAACATGTGGTCGATGCCGGCGACGAGCGTGGCCACGCGCCCATACGCGCATTGCGCGAGCAGATGCGCGATCCACGCCTCGATGCGCACGCGCACCCGAGCTTGCGGGCCTTTTCCTAAAACATCGGGTCGGCTGATCAACAGCGCATGCGGCGCGGCGGTGTTCGTGCCATGCAAGCCGTGCATCGTCGCCGTCACGACACGCGCGCCGATGCGGCATTCAAGCGCGCGCGGCGGCAGCGCTTCGCCCAGTCGATGCGTGGTGTCGGCATGCACGCGTTGCCAGGCCGAGGCTTCGTCGAGCAAGCCACGCAACGCGACTTCGCCCGCGCGGCCGGCCGGCAGTTCCACGCCGGCCATCACTACACGGGCCGCGTCGTCGCGCGAGCGGCCGCGTTCAAACGCTTCGGCGATGCGCCAACGCAAGGCCGAGGCGTCGCGCGCGCTTAAGGCGAACGGCTCCTCGTCGTCGAGCACGCGCGCGTCGTCATCGAGCGCCAGCCGCAATCGATCGCGCAAGAAATGCCGCGCCGGATGCGCAAGCCAGCCGACGAGTCGCGCGGCGTCGATCGGCGAAGCGGCCGATGTCTCGTCCTCGGGCAACGGTTCGGGCGCGAGCAATCGCGCATGCCGGGTGTGAAGCGGCGCGGCCAAACACGCGGCCGCGTCGCGCCACGGCTGCACGTACGACGCTGGCGCCAACGGCGCGAAGGCGACCGGCCCAAAGCCATGCAAGGCGTGCTCGATGGCCAATCGCGCCCAAACGCGGTCGCGCGGCCAATCACTCGCGGCGGCGATGAAATCGACGAGTTCTTCCACCAGCACCGACGGCGGCCGATCGGTGTCGTCGCGCGCGTCGCGCACCGTGCAGCCGAGGATCAGCGCGTCTTGCGCGTCGAGCAGCGCGTCGAGCAAGGTCGCGCGGTCATCGTGCCGGCGATCGCGGTCGCCGATGCGCGGCGCGCGCGCCATTAAATCGAATTCAAGCGGCACCACCGGACGCGGAAACGCGCCATCGTCGAGCCCAAGCAGCGCGACAACGCGAAACGGCACCGCGCGCAACGGCCCCATGCTGGCGAAGGTGATGGCTCCAGTCGGCACCGCGCCGGGCTTTTGCGCGGCCAAGGCGTGGGCGAGCCGTTCGCGCGCGACTGCGTAGGGCAAGGTGCTCGCGCAACCGCCGCGCGCCGCGTCGTCGGCCAAGCGACGCAGCGCGGCGCGAATGCGTTGCGCGGACGGCAGATCGCCGTCGTGCGCGTCGAACGCGTTGGCGAAGGCGTCGCCCAACCACGCCGCCCACTGCACGGGCGTGCGCGCGTCGGTGCTTTCGTGCGCCAAACGCTCGGCCATGCGCATGAACGCAATCAAGCCGCCCAACGCGTCGAGCGCGTCGCCTTCAAGCGGCGCGCTTGGCTGCGCGGCGGCTTGCGCATCGGGCGCTTGCACGTCGAACACCGGTTGGTCCACGTCGGGCGCG
>DASTRU010000030.1:0-16170 GCA_035761045.1 Burkholderiaceae bacterium
AGGTCTTGGTTGCCTAAGGAAATTTCATGCGAGCCGGCGTTGATCGACTCGCTCGCGTTGCGAATGTCGGTCACGACTTTCGTCAGCGTGTTGACCATGGAACCAAGGGCCGCGAGCAAACGCGCGGTTTCATCGTTCGTCTTCGCCGGAGGCACGGGCTCGAGATGTCCGGCAGATACGGCTTCGGCCACATGCACCGCTTGGTCGAGACTTTGGGTCACGATGCGCACGGTGCGAAAGCTTAGGAGCGTCGACACCACGATGATCGCGCCCGAAATCGCGACGATGATGAATAAGGCGGAGTTCACGCGCCGGTCCACCGCCGCCGACACTTCCGCTTGCCGTTCCGCGATCGTCTTGACCTGCTTTTCGCCCGCGCTGGCTTGTTGAGACGCCACCGCTTTCAACTGCGCCAACGACGCGGCCATTTGCGCCTCGCTGGTCAATAAGCTTTTCTTGGCGGCGACCACTTTGTTGACCGAACCATTGACCGAGGCCATGGCGGCCAACGCGCCATCGACGTTCGCCGCGAGTTGCGGGCGACCCATCTTGATCAACCCCGCCCGCATCGAATTCATATTGGCCGTGAGTTTGGTTCCTAAGCGATTCAGCTCGGTGCCCGCGTTACCCGCTTCCTCGGGCGTGCCCGCGAGCATCAACAGTCTTAGGGCGGCGACCATTTCGCGAATGCCTAACGACACCTCCTCGCTTATCCCAACGACGCCGCCCGGCTCATTACGTAGCTTGAGGGCCGACTCCAACACCTGGCGCTGCTTGACGGCTTGCACTTCGCTCGCGTCGATGATCATGCCGAGCTTGCTGGCTTGTTCATCCAACGGCGCAAGCAAGGCGCGGCGCTTGGCTTGGTATTGCGATTCGGCATCGTCTTTCTTGGCCAGCACCGCCGCGCGGGCCGCGACTAATCCGGTGGTTTCGTTGGCGAATGCGTCGTAGGTATTCGCCACGACGGCCTTGACCTCCTTAAGCACATCGTCCGCGCCTTTTTCCGCTTCGAGACGCAAGATGCTGTCGACCGCCGCCTTAGCCTTCTCCTTCAACGGCGTAAGGCGAAACCGATTGGTCACGGTGTCGGTTTCGCTTACGACGATCGCGATTTCCTTAAGTCGCGCCTGCGCCGACAACGCGAGCTTGATGACATTCGCTTGGCGATGACTCGCGTCTTGCGCCTTATCGGCCGCCTTGCCCGCCTCCACGCCGATCTCGTCCACGTTGTTACGCGTAACGCCGACCGCCTGCTGCGCTTTTTGCAAAGCGAGTCGCGCGTTTTCGCTCTCGGAGCGATAGGCTTCTTCGTCGCTTAGTCGCTTTTCAACCACGCGCACGATCTCGTCTTGCGCGGCCCGAAAGTTCACCGCGTCGTTCTTCGCGTTGGGGTCGATCGCTTGGATGTCGGCCTTGAGCTTATCGATCGCCGCGGTATCGGCGCGAATGGATTGCCCCGCCTTATCCACCTCCGCACGGGTGCGCGCCAAGGTGAGCTTAAGCAGCGTGCCGAGCAACCGCTCGGTACGCTCTTGCAGCTCGTAGGTTTTGGTTTGCAGCGGCGTTGCTTCGTTCGTCAACGCTCGCAGGTCTGATTGAATCGACGTTACCGCGAAAAAACTAACACCGGCCACGCATAACAATCCGGCGGCGGAAAAACCCGAGAGCGCCGCCAACCGCTGCGAGATTTTCATGATCGAACCATTCAGGCATGGTTAAGGCAACTTAACGATTTTTCCGTTTTGAATTTGCGTTAAGAACACTTGATCGAACGCTTGATGGTTATCGGCCGTGAAGCTCGCGTTCAAACCACCGATGTCGGCGCTTTTCATCCCGTTAAGGGTGTCGACCAAGGTCTTGCGCGTGATCGTCTTACCGGTTTTTTCGATAGCCGTCGCCAACACGCGCGCGGCCATGCACCCTTCGAAATTAACGAAGCCCAATGCTTCGCCGCTGTGCGCCTTGATGGCCTCGCGGCATTCACGCGTCACGGCTAAATCGTCGTCTTGCGGAAACGGCACGACTTGAGAAATAACCACGCCGTCGCCGTCCTTACCCACTTCGTTGACTAAGTTATCGGTGCCCACGAACGACACCGTCGCCAGTTGCGATTTCAAACCCGACGCACGCGCCTCTTTAATAAAGAGCGCGAGCGGCGTGTAGGTTCCCACCATGACGATCGCGTCGGGCTTGGCTTCCAACATGGCGGCAAGTCCCGCCTTGATCGCCACGGTGTTGCGTTGAAACGTTCCTTTGCCGACGACCGACATGCCGCGCTTCTTCAACGCCTTCTCGGTGCCTGAGAGCACCGCCAAACCAAAGCCGTCGTCTTGATAAAACACGCCAATGGTTTTCGCGCCCTTGGCGATGAAGTGCGCGACCAGGCTTTCAGCTTCGTTGTCGTAACTCGCGCGCACATTGAACACTTGCGGTATGACGGGCTGACGTAGCGACATGGCGCCGGTGAACAGGCCCACCAATGGCACGTCGAGTTCCTTCACGATGGGGATCACCGCGTTGGCCGTTGGCGTGCCGACGTATCCGAATAGCGCGAACGCTTTTTCGGTTTCGATCATCTTGAGTGTTTCATCGACCGCGCGGTTCGGCTCGTATCCATCGTCGGCCACCACGAGCTTGATTTGTCGCCCGTGTATGCCGCCCTTGGCGTTGATGGCTTTGAAATACGCCTCGGCACCCGATCGCATGCCTTTTCCAAGACCGGCGGCAGGCCCGGTTTGCACGTTGACCATGCCGAGCTTGATCTCGGTATCGGTCACGCCATCTTGAGCCAAGGCAAAACACGGGGATGCCACGATGCAAGCGAGCACGAGGCGGCTTAAGGAATGCAAACCCATGACAGTCTCCAAAACGCGAACACCGCGGTGCTTCGTAACGAACGAAGCCGGGTGCCTTAATAGTTTTAAGAACGGCTCATCGTCGATTGACCGATGGCCTTACGTTATCGACGCTATTTAGGTTTTGCTTGAATGCCGTTTGTCTAAATTTCCAAGACCTGTATTTCTTATGTGCCGTTGGTCACGGCAGAGGCGCAAAAGTGTCGCGCGATGCGGCGTTATCGGCCGCGGCACGCGGGCGAGCCAATTCAAGTCTTGCGTTTGCAGGATACAAACGCGCCAACACATCGGCCGTGACGGATTCGTACACCACGATCAAAGTGCCGGCGATCGATGAAGCATCGCGAGAAGAATGTGCGTTGTTCGGCATATCGCCGTCGTTGTTCGTCGACGCGCGCGCCGCGTCCCATGCGCGATGAAGCGTGGAAGCGTAGGCCGCGACGACTCGCTCGACCTCGGTACGCCAAAACGCGGGCGCTTCTCCTTGCGTCCACCGCCCACGGCCTCGGCCGAAATGCGCGACCGCCAGGTAACGCAATACATTGGCGCGGACTAAGTCATCTAAAAATTCATCGGACCACCGCAAGCGAGGTTTCGTCGCGCCACTCATTTTGTTAAAGCCACGCGCGACACCGGCCGCCCCAAGTCCGCCAAGCACGCCGCCAATCAACGCGCCCGCGCCGAAGGTTAGGCCGCCCGCCGCGAGATCGGCTTTAAGACCGGTGAGCGCTCCGGTCAACACACCGCCAAACAACGCGGTGCGACCTTCATCGAGACGAGGCGGCAATGCAAAGTTCTCGCGCATGCGCTCGAGTACCGTGCGCGCGGCCTCGCCTTGCAATCCATGAAGAACGATAAGCGCATCCGTCGTTTCGCCAATGCCTTGGTCGATTCGCGCGCTTAGGGCATGCATCGCGCGCTTATGCGCCGCGGTTTCGCGCATGTCGCCCGCGCCGACGGTGCGCAATACTTTTTCGAACGCCGTGGCGGGGGAAAGCTCGATCGATTCGCTATCGATCGCGGCCGCAAGCGTTTGCTTGGCGAGCAATCGCATGGCTTCGTCGTAGCGAGTGCGATTGCGCGTTTCCCACGCCGTTAACAAGCGGGCGTACCCATGACGCTTGGGCGCGGGCACCACGCGGCCCACCGCCTCGAACAGCACGCGTTCGTGTATCCACAATCGCGCGAACGCGTCGAGCGCGAGCACATCGGCCACCAATACGAACGGCGATAAGTACTCGCGCCACCGTTCGATTTCCTCGCGCTCTTCCTCGGCGGGACGTGGCGGGCCGGTTTGGTTAAGCAGCACGATGATGGGTTTGCCCACCCAGCCAAGCACCTGCATTTCCGGCACGACATAACCCGCATCGCGTGGGTCCTCGGCGGCATTGACGAGATACAGCAATACGTCGGCCTGTTCGCGGGCCGCGCGTACCGCGTGTTGGCTGCACCACAAGGGCCGGTCGCGAAACCGATCCCATACTTCCCGCAACAACCAGCCGATTGGGTTGTCGGCCACGGCGAGACGACGCGCTAGCCGCGTCGAGTCGCCAAACCCTGGCGTATCCCATAAGCGCAAGCTGTCGCCTTGTTCGCTTTCGATGAGTACGTGCGCCTCGGCGAGATCGGTGACATGCGGCGCGTCGCGTACTTCGCCGATATCGCGACTTAGCAACGTGCGCGCGAGCGTTGTCTTACCCGCATTGGTATGCGCGATCAACGCGAGATGAATGGTGACGGGGTGATAGGCCATATGAAAATTCAGGCCATTCATCACCTCGCGGCAAGCGGCTCGGCAAGGAATGGCGCGTTGAGTTCGCGTTCGAGCGTATGCGGATCAATAGCGGTGAGATCCACGCATGTCACCGCCACGCCGTACGCTGCGCAAAAGCCGCGCCACGCTTGGCGGCGTTCGACCACGCGAGCGCTCGTTCCGACGGCATCTTGAAAACGTTTTCGATAGCTTGCTTCGTCGACCAACACCGCGACGACATGGCGTGGCGATTGTTGGCGCAATGCGTTGATCATCGCGCCGTGGTGTTCATGTTCGGGAGTAGCGGCGAGATTAAACAGCGCGATTGTCATCGCCACGTTTTGACCTGGCGCGGTTAGCCGTTCATACGCGCTAGCCTCGTCGCCTAATGCGATGACGGGCGACACCAAGACTTGCGCGTCGTCGCCGAGCAATAAGGTCGCGACGGTTTTGACGCCGTACAACGAAGCCTCGTCGGGCGTGTAGCCGTAGGGCACGACACGCAATACTTCCGCGCGCGACGCGAAGCCCGAGGTCATTCGGCGAAAGTAAGGCTCATTTAGATCAAGAGGAAACACGCGCGACCAACGACGCTCGCGCCATCGCGCGACGACAAACAGCATCAAGCGCGGGACGATGACCACCACCGCGAGCGTGAATGCATACCAGTGGATCCACGACGCCGCGTTTTCGCCCACGCGACGGTCGGCTTCGAAGCGAAGCGCGGCGATCGCCTCGACATTAGGAAACGGCGCGCGATGCCATCCGAGCTCTTGCAACGCATGCGCCGCCGGACTCAAGACCGCGCTCAACAACGCATGCACATTCGACGCACTTAGGAATGTGCTTTCCCAGCCGGCCCGGTAATCGAACACCAAGCCGCGCACGTACAACCCAACAATCGCGCCCAAGGCTAGGCAAGCGGCCGCGAGGTGCATTACGCGCGCGGCGCGCAATTGCATGAGCGGCAAGCGCTTGTGGGTCCAATCGGCGACGAACATCGCAAGCACGCGTGCCGATGGACCGCGCGATACCGCAATGCGCCGCGTGAACATGCGCCATAACGTGCCGTTGGATGCCGAAGGTTTTCGCTTGAACCGAGCGAACACGCGACGCACGGCCGCCCCAAACAACACCGCGTACACGACGACGTTCCAAATCAACAAGCCGACTAATGGAAACGCAAGCACATTGATGTGCGTGCGATCGGTCACGTGCTCGACAAAGGCGCCAACAAGCAAGGCCAGCACGGGTAATGCGATGCCTAGCCATGACGGATCGTTAAGCGCGCGCAAGGTGCGCGCGATATGACGATCGCGCTCGCGCAACTTACCCGCGAGAAGTTGGGCGCGCTCGGCGATATACGCGTCGATGGACGCGGGCGCGCCGCGCTCGCTCGCGCGCCACCGCGTGAGTTCGGCCGCCGCGCGACTTGCATGACGCCGATCGTCGTCGGTGAGCATGGCGGTATCGGCGTTTTCAAATGCCCGCACCAGCAATACGTCGCGCGCTTGGGCTTCGTTCATCGCGATAAGGCGCTTCGTACCGCGATGGCTAATTCGTCCACGCCAAACGGCTTACGCAATACCGGCAGCCGCATGGGCATTGCTTCATCGAGCATGGGTGTGTCGGCATACCCGGTGGAGAACACGATGGGCAGATCCGGGCAACGATCGAGCGCGGTGCGCGCGACCTCGGCGCCGTTCATTCCAGGCATGGCGAAGTCAACGAGCAATAAGTCGGGCAACTCGCGATCGAGCGCTTCCAAGCCACGAATGCCATCGCCCGCCTCCACCACCCGATAGCCAAGACTTTTAAGCGAATCGCCGAGAAAGCGGCGCACGCCGGGATCGTCATCGACCACCAATACCTTGGCCGACCGCACCGGGCGCATGTCGTCGCTGGCACTCGCGTTTTCGCGGGGAGTAATGCGCGCCTCGTCGTCGGCGCGGCGAAGAAAGAGCGTAACGGTCGTGCCTTCGCCCTGCGTGCTTGCGATACGCACCAAGCCACCCGCTTGCCGCGCGAAGCTATACACCTGACTAAGGCCAAGCCCAGTGCCCTTGCCGACGCTCTTCGTGGTGAAGAAAGGATCGAATGCGTGCGCGAGTACTTCGGGCGACATGCCCGTGCCGTTATCGGTCACGGTGATTTCCATGTATTCGTCGCCGGGCAGTTCGGGGTCGTTATGAATCGCGCGCAACGCGGTGCGAATAAGCAGCTCGCCACCGTTTGGCATCGCGTCGCGCGCGTTGATCGCGAGATTGAGAAGCGCGAGTTCGAGTTGCGTGGCGTCGCCCAATATCGGCAACGGCGTGGGATCGAGATCGAGCCTTACGGTCACGGTCGGGCCCAACGTGCGCGCGAGAAGATCGCGCATGTCGGAAATCAAATCCCCCACGATCAACGGTTCGAGTTCAAGTTCTTGCGATCGCGAGAAATTCAACAATTGCATCGTCAGTCGCGCTCCGCGTCGCGCGGCGGCAAGCGCGTTTTCCGCCCAGCGGCGCACCCACATTTCGTCGTTGGGCTTGCGGCGAATAAGTTCGAGATTGCCCTGCATCGCTTGCAAAAGATTATTGAAGTCGTGGGCGATGCCGCCGGTCAGTTGGCCCACCGCTTCCATCTTTTGCGCTTGAAGCAATGCGTCTTCGGCGCGCGCTAGTTCCGCCGTCCGTTGGTTAAGCAGCTGTTGAAGACGCGCTGTTGGTTCGTCGTCTTGCGTTGGTGTTTTCGAATCTTCCAACGCGATCAAGATACCGGCGATGCGCGCGGAGTCATCGCGAACTGGACTTAGGGCGATGTCGAACCACACCGTTTGTCGCTGGCCTTGGCGTTCCAGTTCGTACGCGCGATGGGTTTGCCGTACCGATTCGCCACGCCACGCGGCTTGAATGTTGGCGTCGTCGAACGCCCAGGCCCAATCCCGCGCGACCTTCTTAGGATCGTTGTTCTCATGAGTGACGCGACGATCAAGTCGCGTGCATAACGCATTGTTGCCAACTTCGATAAGCGCTGGCCCCCATAAAAGCGCCATGGGAGTCGGCGCTTCAAGAACGAGGCCAGCGGCTGTTTTCAAACTCGCTGGCCAATGCTCGACCGGCCCAAACGGCGTGGCCGCCCAATTACGCACGCGCATCCACGCCGCGGACGTATCGTCAGCCCGGAAAAACGTGCTGTGCAACGGCGGTGCCGTGTTACGAGGATTCACACAAAGTGATGGAAGATGACAACGCGTTCACATTGGAGCGGCTGGAGCAAGCCGCGTGCCGTGAACGTGAGTCTTGGTTTCATGCCAACGCCAGCCGCACGGTGAATGTACTTCCGCAACCCAGCCCATCGCTTGTAGCGGTAACGGTACCTCCATGCAATTCCACAAGCCGACGCACCAACGTTAGTCCAATACCTAATCCGCCATGCACGCGTTCGAGCTCGCGACTAACTTGAGTAAACATGTCGAAGACCGCATCAAGCGCTTCGGGCGCGATACCAACGCCGTTGTCCTCCACCGAGATCACCGCATCCGACGCATCGCGCACGACACGCAAGGTAATGCGTCCGCCAGCTGGCGTGTATTTGGCGGAGTTGTTCAGCAAATTACTAAGTACTTGCGAGATGCGCGTGGGATCAACCTCCAGCCACAATGTTTCGTCGGGCATGATCAACACGAACTCATGGTGGGCGGATTCGATGAGCGCCGCGCTCGTTTCGACCGCGCTCTTGACGACGTTATGTAGCGCCACGCGCTGTTTTTGAAGGTCAAGCTTGCCGCGAGTAATGCGCGCGATATCCAGCAGGTCGTCCACCAAACGCACCATGTGGCCAAGCTGCCGCTCCATCATGTCGCGCGTTTTTTCAAGCGTGGGCGGATCGGCCGCGGCCAGTCGCATGATGTGCAGCCCGTTACGCAAGGGCGCCAACGGATTGCGAAGTTCGTGCGCCAGCATGGCGAGAAACTCCGTCTTGCGACGATCGGCTTCGCGCAGTTCCATGGCCAATCTTCGTAAATCATCCTCGGCGCGCTTGCGATCGGTAATGTCGGTGAACGTGACGACCGCACCGGCGTTTTCGCCTTCGACATGCAATGGGCTGACTGAGTACGACACGGGCATGGGCTGGCCATCCTTGCGCCAAAACACTTCGTGATCGACGCGTACCGCCTCGCTTCCATGAACGGTATGGCGTATTGGGCAGTCCTCGGGCGGGTACACCCTGCCGTCCAAACGATGATGATGAATCACGTCGTGAATGGATTGACCGACGAGTTCCTCGGGCCGATAACCAAGCAACTGCGCCCCGGTGCGATTGATGAACGTGCAGATGCCCTGTTCGTTCAAACCATAAATACCCTCGCCCGCGGCTTCGAGCAAACGCGCCAGGCGTTCCTCGGTTTTTCGCACCAGGCCGGCGGCGGCCTCGGCTTCCTCGCGCCGGGCCTGCTCGCGCATTAGTTTTTCGGCGGATCGCAATGCGGTGATGTCGTGCATCGAAACGACCGCGCCAATCTTGCGACCCTCGTTGTCATACAACGGACCACCGCTCGCCAACAACACGCGTGGCGTGCCCTGCGTGGGCATGATGACGATTTCCACATTGCGTACGTACTCGCCCTTGAGCGCGCGATATAGCGGTACTTCGTCCTTGGTGAGAAGCGTCGTGCGATCGGGCCTATACAAACCGTAATACGTGGGCCATTGCTCGGGCGGCACCGGGCGCTCGGGCAAGCCATGGATGCGACGTGTCGCGCGATTGAATAACTTCAACACGCCATCGGCGTCGCACGCGACCACGCCGTCCTCGATGGTTTCGAGCACCGCCGACAAGAATGTATTTGGCTGCGGAGTTTCTATGGCGATTCGCGATTGCTCGCTTTGATAAAGCCGAACTAAAAACGCCATCTTCATCGGCAGCATGACGTGCGCTACCGATACCTCCAAAACATCGGCCGTGCCGAGCGCGGCGATTTCGTCCATGTGCGACGGTAAAAGGCCGTCCGGCACGATCAACACGATTGGGGTAACGCGCATAGGCGCATACGCGCGAACGCGCCGTGCGACGCCAAGGGCATCCGCAATGAATGTCATCGCGATTACCACCGCCGCGACGTGCCGGGTGCTTGTTGCATCGTTATCGAGTAGAGCCGCCGCGTTGATTGTCGTCACCATGACATCGGGACATTGCGTGAGCACCATGTTGATGGTGGCGGTGCGCGGTGGATGGTCTTCGATTAAAAAAACCGGTGCGCCCGTGGCGGTTGACGTGACACTGCCGTCAACCCGATTAAGCGACCGAGCATGATGCGCAAAAACACTCGTGGGCATCGCGAGAGCACCCATGGCAACGATTGGCCCTCAAGTGTACGCAGGCCATCGTCGGATGGAATCAGCCAAAAACTTTATTGTTTCGATCTTTATGGCGTTAGCACGCCTGTGCTTGGCTTTGTTTCACATCGCAAAGCGCAGCCGGTTCGCTTAAGGTTTCGATTACGTTCGTGGTTATGGTGGCTACATGAGGATCGGAACCATTAGCCAATACTTGCGCCCAATCGGTCGTGCCCGCGCAAAACACGGTACCGCCTTGCCAATGCAGCCCTAAGGTAGCCGAGTGCAAGCCCGCGCCGCTTGCGTAATGTTCACGATGTGGTTTTTCTTGCCAACCCGTACCTAATACGCCCACGGCTAAGGGCACAAAGGCCTTAGGCGTTCCGCATTCCGATGCGTTAGCCGCCACGCGCACCAAGCCACGTGCTTCATCGATCCATTCAAGCGGCGCGCCGTCGCATTCGTATCCGACCAACGGCGGAGTACTGCGGTGCCCAAATCGATCGCCGCTGCGTAAGCCGGTGCCATGGAATACCCAGTGGTCGCCGCGCTGAACCACGAACCCTTGCGTATCACGCGGCCCATCCCACCAACCGCCGCCATGGCGGTAGCTCACGCCGGTTAATGCATCTTCCGGATGATGAACGCCCGTGATGGGCCACCAATGATCCAAGGCGCCGTTCGGTCCGCCTTGATGACAAACCATCGCGCTCGCGTCGTCGACTAAATGAATGCGCCACCAACAGACGTTCGCGCCGAAGAACGCCAGGTTGCCGCCGGACTGACGATAGGCATCGATGTGCTCACGCATCGACGCGGTCCAATACTCGTCGTGCCCCACGCTCAATATCAATCGGTGCCGAGTTAAAAAGTCTAAGTCGTCGTGCACGTCGATATCGGCGCAAAACTCCACGTCGTATCCGCGACGGCTCATCCATCGAATGAAAGGGGCGTCCCAATGCGCGAAGGTTTGGCGAGGAGAGCCGAGATCGTAATGATCGAGCGCGCCAAAGGTTTCACCGCCAATACCACCGCCCGGACGATGCCAAGTGAGTTTGGCGCCGGGCGGGTCATTCGACCGCGGCGGTTGAAAATAAAAGCAGCCGCCGCCCGTGCAGTTGTATGCGTGGTAGGTGGCGAACGGCAACTTGTAGAGCATGGCGCTGCGTTGTAAGCCGCGCACGACGAACAATATCGCCGCGCTGTCCATCGCCATCGCAAGCGGCCGAGGATTGTTCGACTCTTCAAGATGCGCGACATAAACGCCCGACGGCCATTGCTTAGGAATATCGAAGGCGTAGTCCGGCCAGTGCCAATCCGCATCGGGCTTGCCGTCTTCCAAAAACTTACCCGCGAGCCAATCGGAGCTATGCGCGTGCGTGAACCCATCGCCAACGCGATGAAAGTGAACGCGAAACCGTGGTGCGTCGGTGGCGATATGCAGTATCAGGCGGCGGCCCGGCATCACGCTGGGCCGCCTGGCGTAACCGCGAATCACGCCACCGTCTCGTCGACGTTGATGGTGGTCGGTGACCCCGTGCGAGCAGCAGCGGGCACGTTATCGATATGTACCGGTTCGGGCTCGACCTTCTTCGTGACGAGAAAAGGCGGCATAACCAAGGCATGCATCGGCGTGCGCTTGAACGACGCGATGGCTTGCGCGGGCGTTTCCACGATCGGCTCTTCCTTACGGTTGAACGATGTGTTGAGCAGCACGGGCACCCCGGTACGTGCGAAGAACGCCTCCAATAAGCCGCGCAAGAAAGGATCGTCGTCTTGCGCGACCGTTTGCAAACGCGCGGTGCAATCCACGTGCGTGACCGCTGGAATGACCGAGGCGGCTTGCGGATGCACGGGCGCGGCGAATTGCATGAAGGGCGACGGTCGGCGAATGTCGAAGAACCGATTGGCATGTTCAAGCAACACGATGGGCGCTAGCGGCCTAAACCATTCGCGTTCCTTGACGCGCGCGTTGATCCAATCGCGAATCACGTCTTGGCGCGGATCGCCCAAAATGCTGCGATGACCCAAGGCCCGTGGACCAAATTCGCTACGACCTTGATACAAGGCCACGACCTTCGTCGCGCATAAAAGATCGACGATGCGTTCTTGCAAATTCTCGGGCTGCTCGACGACTAAGTCGTCCTCGCCTTGTAGCGCCGATTCAATGTCATCGCGTTGCGGTTCGGGGCCGAGATAATCGTTTGTCCAGCGCCATTCACAGGGCTGCTTAAGTAATTCGGTTAAGCCATAAACAGCGCAGCCCAACGACGTTCCCGCGTCGCTCGGCGCGGGCGGGATGAACACGCGGTCGAACGGCGACTCGCGCAAGAGCCGATCGTTCGCCGAACAATTCAAGCCCGTGCCTCCGGCGAAACACAAGGCCGAAAGACCGGTTTTCTCGTGCAACCAACGACTAAGTTTTAGCAACGCCTCTTCGAACGCACGCTGCCCAGCCGCCGAAAGATTGGCGATATCGTCAAAACGCGAACGGTCTTTCGGGTCGTATCGAAACCGTGGTCGCACGCGAAAGATCTCCATCCACTCGCGCGGAATCGTGACCTTGTATCCGTCGACATGCAACGGCGGCAAACCTAAGGCATCGGGGTCGCCATAAGGCGCCAAGCCCATGACCTTGCCTTCGTTACCCTCGCCCGGAAACATCGTTTGCGTCAGCAAGAAATAAAACATGCCCAGGCCGACCGGCGTGCCATCGTCGCCGTCGAATAACTGCTTGCCTAAGCATTCGATGCGTCCGTCGCGATTAGCACGATAAAACGACGACACTTCGCGCCAATGGCCAGGCACCTTGCCGCTATCGGGCCAGGTTTCGGTAAAGCCCGACACGGGGCTGCCTTGTCCGTCAACGATCATCACCGCCGCTTCCTCGAACGGCGATGGATGAAACACGCTGTACAAATGCGAGAGATGATGCGAAATGCGCACGCGCTTGCAATCTGGCGCGAACGTCAGCACTTCGGCAAGTTCGCGTTCATAGGCCTCGAGATTTTCGATTTCCTTATCCGACGAAAAGCATTCGACTAATGCGCTGATCGGACGGTCAAACCCTTCCACTCCATGGCGATACACATCGCGTAGATCGTCGAGCTTGCCCCAATGGTGTTTTTGCCGGGTCAATCGTTCTTTTTGTATGCACGTCAACACGCGCGAGCCTTGCATGATGCAAATGCTGCCGTCTTGCGTGCGGTTGATACCTACGACCACTGGGGTGCCGTCGCTGCTCGTCATCATCGATAACCTCTTCGCCTTTCGCCTGCTGGGTTGGTCAAGGCGATGCGCAAGGGGCTTCCACACGCATCGCAGCGTGCGGCTAAGGGCAGCAACCGGCATGCCGCTTCGTTAGGAAGGTTGCGCGGCGGCGAGGCTAGTGTCGACCTCCTGAATCCAATGAAAAAGCTGCGGCCATACTTCACGATGCGCCGTGGCGCCAATCAAGGCACCTAAATGTCGAAGGACCACGCCTTCGTCGGCGACGTAACGCAACACGTATTTACGCCGCCCGGGCACGGCTTTCACGAAATCCAGTATCGCGGCCGCGGGCAAGATGGCGCTGAACGGATCGATCACTACCGCGAGTGGCACCTTGATGTCGCGTGGCGCCACCTTTCGCTCTTGAATGATCAAGGTGGCGCGCATGAAACGATCCTCGCGGTACAAGTCATCGACGACTTGTTCGAACAATCGCCCGGGCATCGGCATTTCGTCGAACGTCCAGCGCGTTGCTAATGCGTGCTTATGGGCGACTTCGCCGCCACGAAAAAGTGCGGCCATCGCGTCGAGTTGACGTTCCCACAAGAACTCGCGAGGCGATGCGCACACGGCCGCCATGTTCAGCACCGTGCCTGGCACGTCGCCAAACGTTTTATGCAGCGCGGCGCCCGTCGGCGAATAAGCAAGCAAGGGCGCGAAGGCGCCCGCATCTTCCCCGAAATGCAATGGCGCTTCGACTAAGACCAATGACGCAAGACGTTGCGGATGCCGCGCGGCGTAAAGCGCCGCGAGCGTGCCGCCTAAGGAATGACCGAACACATGCGGCAAATCGCCACCCGTGCTCTCGATGCGCGAAACGCATTGCGCGATGGCGTTCACGCTTTCATCCAAACCCCACTCGGTTGGCGCTTGCGTCCATTCAAGCAGGTATACATCCATTCCTCTAGCCAGCGCGTGTCGGACGACGCTGCACGAGGGCAATAAGTCCCAGATGTAATGCCGTTTAATGGGCGCCGGCACGATAAGTATCTTGGGCCCGTCGGACTGAACATCGTCCTTCAACGCATAACGTCTAAGTCGCGCGCCGAGTTGCGCGTAAATTACCTCGTGAGGAGTTTCGATGGGATCCAAGCCCGCGATGCCCAAGGTATCGCCGCGCAAACGACGCGCTTTATCCCATGCGTGGAACAACGTGGCGTTCATAAGCGTGCCTCGCAAGAAGTAACCGGCATACCGACTTGCATCCGGCATGCCCATGCACGCGGCGATGAATTACCTAGGCGCCAGATGCGCGGCGAGTTCGTCGTAATCCACCGGCTTGACCATATGCGTATCGAATCCCGCGTCGTACGCATTGCGCTCGTCCGTGGCTTGTCCCCATCCGGTGATGGCGATGAGCCGAATACGCCGCCCGCCCTCCGAGGCGCGAATGCGACGCGCGACTTCATAGCCATTAAGACCTGGCAATCCGATGTCGAGCAACACCACGTCGGGGTTGAATCGGGCGACGGCTTCCAAGGCCATGGCGCCGTCGTAGGCGACTTCGACGGTATGCCCGTCGAACTTAAGAATCTGCGCCAAGCTGTCCGCGGCGTCGCGATTGTCATCGACCAGCAACACGCGCACGGAGGTCATGGGAGATGCGGCAACGGGAGGAAGAGGGTTGATGGTGGAGGCGGGCAATGGTTGCTTATCGGTCATGCGTGAAAGAAATTTGTTATTGGTCGGTAGAACGCAACTCTCGTGCCTAATGTCCGATTACGACATTTGCGCTTGCGCTTGTGTAATGCCTTCGTAAAGTCGGCGTAACGAAATAGGTTTGGTGACATACGCTTGAAACCCAGCATCAAGGGCGGCGCGACGATCGCTTTCCATCGCGAACGCGGTAAGCGCGACGGCGGGTAAGTCGTGCGCCCAAGCGTCTGGGCGGGAACGGATGGCCTTTAACAACTCGATGCCGTCCATCGTCGGCATGCCGATATCGGACACCAGCACATCGAAATGCTCGCGATCGAGAATTCGAAGTGCCTCCGCCGCGGAGGACGCCAATTGCACTTGCGCGCCAAAGCTGCTTAAGGCCACTTGCGCCACTTCGCGCGCGTCCGCTTCGTCGTCCACCAACAAAATGCGCGCGCCGTGCAATGCGTTACCGGACTCCGTCTCGACGACATCGAGGCTTTGCAAGGATTTGAAATCGGTACTCGCTACGGCCAGCGGCAGTGAAACGGTGAACGCGGCGCCCCGCCCGCTGCCCGGGCTTTCCGCCAAAATTTCTCCGTGATGCAAATGCACGAGGCCGCGCGCGATCGACAACCCTAGACCGAGGCCACCGGCGCGGCGCTTGATCGACGCATCTTCTTGTCGCATGCGGTCAAACACATGCGGCAAAAAGTCCGACGCGATTCCTCGGCCCGTGTCGACCACGCGAATCATGGCTTGGCCAGACTGCGCCCATGTCGTGACGTCGATCCGTCCGCCGCTCTCGGTGAATTTAAGCGCGTTGCCTATTAAATTGGACAGCACTTGCGTGAGACGTCGCGCGTCGCCTTCCACCACGATCGGCGTTGCGTCCTTGCACGACAGCGCGACGCCTTTTTGTTGCGCGGCGTGCAGATGAGATAGCACCACGTCTTTCGTAAGACGCACGACATCGAGCGGAGCAACATCGAGCACGAGCTTGCCCGACATCACCGCGCTCATATCGATGAGGTCGTTGATCAACGCGGCTTGGTGTTGCGCGTTGCGACGAATGACCGCCGCCGCTTGGGCCAGCATGGGATCGCTACTGCCCTTGCGCGCGAGGATTTCCGACCAGCCCGTGATCGCGCTTAACGGCGAACGCAATTCGTGCGATGCCACCGCGAGAAACTCGTCGCGCATGCGCGTCACGCGTTCGGCTTGAGTGCGAGCATCGCGCTCCTCGTCGAGGGCGCGCTTGGTTTTCTCGGCGAGCGTCACGATTTCGTGCACATCCAGCAAGGTGCCAACCCAACGCACGATTTGTCGC